>CAYWJL010000289.1:0-3516 GCA_964458145.1 uncultured Desulfovibrionales bacterium
GTTTCCTCGTTGATCTCCTGGGCGAACGCGGCCAGTTCGAGGAGGGCCTCGTCCGTGAACTCGATCTGCACCTGTTCCGTGGCCAGAAGGCCGATGTACTGGGTGGTCAGGGCGTTCTGGGGTTCGGTGAGGATGCGGTAGAAATCATCCCTGGTCAGGGCTCTGAGTTCCACGCGCAGGGGAAAGCGTCCCTGGAGTTCGGGCACCAGATCCGACGGTTTGGACATGTGAAAGGCACCGGCACCGATGAACAGGATGTGGTCCGTGCGGATCATCCCGTACTTGGTGTTGACCACGCAGCCTTCCACGATGGGCAGCAGATCCCTCTGCACTCCTTCCCGGGATACTTCCGCCTTGGAGGTGGCCTGGCCTCCCGAGCAGATCTTGTCGATCTCGTCGATGAACACGATGCCCGATTCTTCCACCCGTTCCCTGGCGATTTCCGTGACCTTGTCCATGTCCACGAGTTTTTCGCTTTCTTCCTGGATCAGGATGTCATAGGCATCCTTGACCCGTACCTTCTTGGACTTGCGCTTCTTGGGAAAGACGCGGCTGAACATGTCCTGCATCTGCATTTCCATGCCTTCCATGCCCGGGATGGCCATGACCTCGACGTTGGCACCGGACGTGGTCACATTGATCTCGACCATGCGCTCGTCCAGCTTGCCGTCGCGCCAGAGCTTGCGCAGCTTTTCCCGGGTGGAGTCTTCGCCTGCGTCCATGGGGATGGCATCACCGGCGGCAGGGGTGCCGGTTCCGTATTTTGGCTGGGGAGAGGGGGATTTCTTGGGGGGAAGCAGGAGATCCAGGAGTCGTTCCTCGGCGTTAGCCTCGGCCTTGATCTTGACCTTTTCGGCTTCTTCCTTGCGGACCATGTTGATCCCGATCTCCATGAGATCACGGATCATGGATTCCACATCCCGGCCCACATACCCGACCTCCGTGAATTTGGTGGCCTCGACCTTGAAGAAGGGCGAACCTGCCAGCCGGGCCAGCCGCCTGGCGATCTCGGTCTTGCCCACACCGGTGGGGCCGATCATGATGATGTTCTTGGGCACGACCTCGTCGCGCAGATCATCTGCCAACTGCCGTCTGCGCCAGCGGTTGCGAAGGGCGATGGCGACCATCTTTTTGGCGTCTTTCTGGCCGATGATGAATTTATCCAGTTCGGAAACGATTTCCCGTGGGGTAAGGGTACTCATGTAAATCCTCGTTACTTCTCTTTATGGGCGACTTCGACCACGATATTGTCGTTGGTGAAGACGCAAAGCTCGGCAGCAATGGCCATGGCCTTGTGCACGATTTCCTCGGCATTGAGCTCGGTGTTGCGTACCAGAGCCCTGGCAGCGGAGAGCGCATACGGACCGCCCGAACCAATGGCGACTACGCCGTCGTCAGGCTCGATGACGTCGCCCGTGCCGCTCAAAATCAGCACGTGTTCGGCATCGGCCACCAACAGCATGGCCTCCAACCGACGGAGATATTTATCCATTCTCCAGTCTTTGGCAAGTTCGACACTCGCCCTGAGCAGGTTGCCGGCAAATTCCTCGAGTTTGGCCTCGAACCGTTCAAGCAGGGTGAAGGCGTCTGCCGTGGCTCCGGCAAATCCGACCATGACCCGATCTTTATACACCTTGCGGACTTTTCTGGCCCCGTGCTTCATGGCCATGGCCTGACCAAGGGTCACCTGACCGTCGCCGGCCATGGCAACGCCGTTTTCGTCCCTGACCGCCAGGATGGTCGTTCCGTGCAGTTCCTGTGTCAAAACCTATCCTCCATCGAATATGGACAGTATCCATGAGATTGTGATGTTGCACATGCGCGGACCGGACGTAATGCGGACGTGATGTCGTGGCGGCCTTGCGCAAAAACAAAGGGATATTTGTTATCACGAAACCGCAAATGTCAATGATCAATCTTTTTCAAGGCAAAAATCTCGATGGAATCGTGACGACCGCGGATGGTCTGTCGCCCTTGGGCAATGAGGTCCGACGGGATCACATGGAGCCCCTTGACCACATCCGCAGAGATGACCAGACGTGTCTCGAGTTCTCGGGTCTTGGTCTCCAGGCGGGCGGCAACGTTCACGCTGTCGCCGATGACCGTGTATTCCGAACGATCCGGTGAGCCGATGATTCCGGCCAGGGCGGGACCCGTATGAACGCCGATGCTGTTGGTCAACTTGAAATTTCCGGACAGGCAGAGTTTTTCGTTCAATTGATCACACTTGGCGAGCATCTCACGGGCTGCGTCCAGGGCGGCCTGCTGTTCGTTGTCCAGGGGAACGGGATGCCCGAACACGGCCATGACCTTGTCGCCCACGAATTTATCGACCATCCCCCCGTGGGATTCGATGATCTCCACCATGGCCGTGAAATATGCGTTCAGCAGCCCCACGAGCATGGAAGGGGGCAGATTTTCGCTCATTGTCGTGAATCCCCGAAGATCGCAGAAGAGCACCGTGACTCGGACGACCTCGCTTTCCCGGGTGAAATCCGATGAGAGCATGCGTTCCACAATGTCCGGAGGAACGATCTTGCCGAAATTCGACTTCATCAGAGCCTTTTCCTTGAGCTCGATCACCAATATGTTGAATTGCCTGACAAGATCCCCGATTTCATCGTTGGATGAAGGTTCGAGAACAATGGTATAATCGCCTTCGCTCACCCGATGAAAGGCCTGCTGGAGGGACGTGACCGGTTTGACCACCTTGCGACTGAAGAAGAAGGTCAGGATACAGGCCAAAAGCGCTGTCAGGCCCAGCGAAAGAATTCCGGCTTGTTCGATTTGTTTGAGCTTTTCGGCTACTTGATCGATGCTCATATCAATGCCCAAGAGTCCGACCACTCGTCCGGAGTCGTCGAAAACAGGGGCGTAGCCCGAGAGGGAGCACCCCCATTCGTCCTCATAGGGTTCTTCGTCGGCACTTGGCTGGAGGAACCCGCGCAGCAGGCTCGGAGCGGGGTCGTCGTACAATGTGCCGATATCTTCGGGCTGCTCGTCGTCGGATATGGTGCCGTCTCCATTGTCATCCGAAGGAGGAGAGTCCACAACGAAGCGAACCTCGCCGTTCAGCAGCCGCATGGTATAGGCATAGAGAAAATCCGGGTTGGAATCGACCACGGCCCGGAGGACCTGCTGAACCCCTCTGTAGGCCTGGGTGTCGGCATCTGCCGGAACGGTGAGTCTGTCGAGATCGTTCCCATCGATCAATCGGGCAGCGGAGCGTGCCGCCCCCTTGAGCTCCTGCTGCAAGGTCTGCATCACTGCGTCGCGTGCCTGGGTATAAAAATAGGACCCCGTAGCCCCGGAAACCAGAAAGGCGATCCCGAAAATCCCCAAAAACAGCTTTGTTCCCAGCTTCATCGTTCAGCTCTCCCCATGTGGTAAATGCGCGTCAATCAAGGCCAGATAAGAAAAATGTCTTCCAGCCATGCATCACAAAATGTAAAACATTCAATGTCATCATCTAAAATTTTTGTTTTTTCAATTTTTTTCTTGACTAAACCCCACCCA
>CAYWJL010000290.1:0-3513 GCA_964458145.1 uncultured Desulfovibrionales bacterium
ATATTGGAGCATGATGAGTACTTTTGGGTTAGGGGGATTGATTGCTGAAGAAGGCCGGCATCGAGGCGCGATTGGGGACCCGCGGGTTTTGAATGATCAGCCCTTGGTTCGGGATGCTCGGATCCATGTCCAGAGCCCGAGGATGAAGGGGATGAGGGCATAGGCGGTATGTATGTAGCCGTACCAATCATGATACCAGGTGGTCGCCTTGATGGGCAGTACGGCATCTCCCACCAGGGCCTCTCCCGCAAAGAGTTGGGAAGTATCGAGGATATGGCCGTGATTGTCAATGAATGCCGAGATGCCCGTGTTCGTGCACCTGATGAGAAATCGGTTTTGCTCGATGGCCCTGAGGACGCTCAGATAGAGATGCTGCCATGGGGCGGAAGATGCTCCGAACCAGGTGTCGTTGCTGATGTTCACAAGGATGTTTGCGCCTTGCTCGACACTTTCCTGGGCCAGGCCCGGGAAGATGGCTTCGTAACAGATGAGTACCCCGAGGGCCATCTCTCCATGGACCAGTGGTGCGGGGGATATGCCCGGAGAAAAGTCCATGGCTCCGACAACGAGTTTGTGGATGAACGGCAGTCGGGTGGCGAAAGGAATGTACTCGCCAAAGGGCACCAGGTGCCGCTTGTCGTACCAGGATGTGATCCTGCCGCTGGGGGCGATCAGAAAGGCCCTGTTGAACAGGAGATAGCCCTGTGCGTTCTCGGAGGTCAGAGTGTATCCGGGTGCCCCGAGAACGAGCGTGGCATGGGTCTCTCGGACGAGGTCGAGGACTTTGCGTCGCAGGTCGCTGTCTTCCTGAAAATAGAAGGGCATGGCCGTTTCCGGCCAGATAAGCAGCTTGGAGCCCGGCGCGGATGCAGCTTCCCGGCTCATGCGCACATAGGTGGCTACAGTGGCGTTCTGAAAGGCAGGGTCCCATTTGTGATCCTGGTCGATGCCTCCCTGGACGATGATGGCGCGCAGGGGGTCGCCTGTCGGGGGCGCTGAAGACGTGAGCAGTGGAAGAGCGAGACCCAGGATGATCACTGCCATGCCTGCAAGGGGTTTGCGGTCATGGCCGAGGTGCACGAGGAGAAAGGCCAGTGCCGCCAGGGTGCCGGAAAGTCCGTAGGTTCCCAGAAATCTGACGGAATCCACGGCCCATGGCCAGACGCTCAGAGCAGCCGGAAGGGTCATCCAGGGAAATCCCGTGAGTATCCACCCCTGAACCATATCCAGAAAGGCCCACAGGGAACCGGCAAAAAGGGCGTGCATGGGCCAGGTAAGCCGATTTCGCACCAGGTGGACAAGGGCGGCGTACACCGAGGCATGAAGACCGAGAGCGCTGCCTATGAGAAAGGGACAGGGCAGGGCCAGGACAAGAGGCAGATGGCCGTATCGATGGACAGGGATGACGATCCAGTAGAGACATGCCGTGGCAACGGCCGTGCCCAGAACCCAGCCGCTCACCAGTGCCTGCCGGGGAGATTCGGAAGCCAGGGCAATGGCCGCCAGAGCCGCGGGAAAAACCAGTACCAACAGGGGAAGGTGGAGCAGGGGATTGGCAAACCCGAGCCAGGTTCCCAGGGAGGTCAATGCGACCACGCCCCAAAAGGGCATGCCGTGAACGCGTTTGATGATCGAGCTCATGACATGACCGATGGGGTTGGATACGTGAAAGAGCAAGAAGGGGGGAAGATCATGGAGTATTCGAGGGAATCGTTGGGGAGGCCGGAGTCACCAGGACCCAGAGGATATGTTTGTTGTCCGCCTCCTTGATCTCGAAATCGTGATCGGCAATGACCAGATGGTCTCCCTTCTGGGGAACCTTGCCGGCATGTTCGCACAGCAGCCCGCCTATGGTTTCCACCTGATCCGAACTCAGATCGATGGCGCACTCTCCCCTGACCGAGTCCAGAGATGTACGGCCCGCAATGAGGGTTCTCCGGTCGTCCAGGAACTGGATCTCATCGGGTTTGGGGGTATCGTACTCGTCTTCGATCTCGCCGACGATTTCCTCGAGCACGTCTTCCAGGGTGACCAGACCCGACGTTCCTCCGTACTCATCCAGAGCGATGGCTAAATGAATTTTTTTCGCCTGGAATTCCAAAAGGATATCCCTGACATTCTTGGTGTCCGGGATGAATAGAGGCGGTCGGATGATGGTTGTCGGATCCACCGTGTGCTTGTCGGGATTCACGAAAAAGGGAAGCAGATCCTTGGCGTGGATCAGGCCGATGATGTTGTCCTTGCTCGTGCGGTAGACCGGGATGCGCGAATGGCCGCTTTCAATGATCAGTCCGGCGATTTCCTTGAGGGATTCGTTTTCCTCGGCACAGATCATCTCGGTCCTGGGGACCATGATTTCCGTGACCTGCTTGCTGTCGAGACGCAGGACATTGAGAAGCATGGATACTTCATCGGTTTCGATCTCACCGTCTTCGCTCGCTTCCTTGATGACCTCCTCGATGGGGGTATCCTGGCGATAGCCGAACAATCGCTGCAATTTGTTCCAGAAGTTCCCATGTTCCGGGCCGTCTTCCATCCGTTCTCCCTGGTTGATGGTGGTTCTCACGGCCTTGTCATGGCCGGGAGGAGGTGAAGCCTGTGCTTGAAAAGGCTCATATAGAGAAAAAAAATCGTATGCAATACGTTCTTGCTCGGTTCGCCAGGCGCGGGTGACCCGTCAATCCCAGTCCTCGTCCCTGTCCTTTTCCTGCTGTCTGAAGAGTGCAAGATGCTGTTTGAAGACCCAATTGCCGATCTGCGGATGGCCTTCTTCCTGGGTCAGGGGGGTCCAGGTGATGTGGTGACCGCTTCCAAGCCGGCCTATCAGGGTGAATTCGATGCCCAGTGAACGTGAATTCTTCAGGGGATCGCAGACAACGACCCGTATCCGGCCCAGAAGATGGACTTCAAGATTGCCGGATTCGCGGTCGAGCAATCGGAAGAAGAGCAGCACATCGGGAGAGCTGTTGTTGTCGAGGTAGGAATTGATCCGGGGGTTGTCCTTGATGGAAATTCTGCAGCCTCCTGCGGATATGTCCAGGATCGTCAGGGAGGACGCGACCCCACCTTGGGTCAGCAGATGATGGTGGGCCATGGGTGGGCCCCATGTGGCGGGCCCGGCATGGTCCCTGGTTCTGGAACGGTGCGGTGCCAACCAGATGCCGACCTCGGAAATGGTCGATGTGTCGGGCACCAGACGGAAATGCATCCTGCGCTGCCCGAGGTCGATGGTTTCGGGCAGCGGGATGTGGAGAAAGACCCGCTCGGATTCTTCGCGGTCAATGATCGCTATGGACGATTCGAATGTGTAGTAGGTCTTGGTGCCGGCTCGTGAGGGGATGGAGAAGTAGGCCTCCACGGGACGGCCGATCCAGGCCTGCCTCGGTGTGACATAGTCTGGCAATTCAAGGAGAATTTCCTTGGTGTCCACCGAGACGAGTGCACAAAAGATTCCCTTGCTCTTGACCACCTTCTCCCTGAACGAAAGTTCGAAACGACTTCGCTCGGCCAGAC
>CAYWJL010000291.1:0-2909 GCA_964458145.1 uncultured Desulfovibrionales bacterium
GAGCTCCAGGTGGACGGACAGGAAGGAACCAATAAATGACCGACAACCAGACATACGACATCATGATCATGGGCTCGGGATTCGCGGGTATGAGCGCGGCCCTGTTCGCGGCCGACCGGGGCTTGAACGTGGCCCTGTGCGGGTCCACCGGCGGGATCGACTTCCGCACCGGGCTCATCGATCTCATGGGGGTGCATCCCGTGGAAGCGGGCAGATATCGGGACGACCCATGGGAAGCGCGGGAGGCCGTGATCCGGGACATTCCCAACCACCCCTACGCATTGGTGAGCAGAGAACACACCGAACAGGCCATCGATGAATTCTGCGATTTTCTGGCCGCACAGGGACTGCCGTATACGGGATATGCAGGAAAAAATGCTCAGATCCTCACGCCTCTTGGAACGGTCAAACCGACTCTCAAGGTGCCGATGTCGGCCTGGCAGGGGGTCCGGGCTCTGAAAGAAAAGGCGTCTGCGTTAATCGTGGATTTCAACGGGCTCAAGGGGTTCAGCGGCAAACAGATGGTCGAAAACCAAAGCTCGAACTGGCCCACGCTGCGCAGCGCAACCATCGACTTTCCCGGATGCGGCGGCGAGCTCTATCCCGAGCACCTGGCCTGGATGATGCGCGATGCCACTGTGCGCGAACACCTGGCCAAGCGGGTCCTCGCTCTGGGCCATGACACGGAATACATCGGTTTCCCGGCCATTCTCGGGATTGCCGAACCCATGCCCATTCTCGAACATCTGCAAGGTCTCACCGGCAAAACGGTCTTCGAGATCCCCACACTGCCCCCGTCCATCGCCGGAACCAGACTGCGTCAGGCCTTTGATCTGGGACTGCCCGGCAAGGGGGTCCGTACCTTTTCCCAGAAGATGGTCCTCGATGCGTCCATGCCTGCGGGAAAAAGCGATTCCTTTGTCTTCCGTCTGGGATCGACGCGGCCGGAAATCACCATCGAGGCCCGATGTGCCCTGCTGGCAACGGGACGATTTCTCGGCAAGGGACTGGGAGCCGACCGCACAACTATCAGAGAAACCGTGTTCGACCTCCCGGTCACCCAGCCGGGACCGAGAACTACCTGGCACAAAAAGACTTTTTTTCACCCCAAGGGCCATCCCATCAACCGATGCGGCCTGGAGACGGACGCGGCCATGCGCCCGGTGGACGACGCCCGCACCCCTATCCACCCGCGTCTTTTTGCGGCAGGAGCCATCCTGGCCCATCACGACTGGATGCGCATGAAATGCGGAGCCGGTCTGGCCCTGGCCACGGCCTTCCAGGCGGTGGCCCATATCTGCGAGCACCACAAGGCACAAGGATAACCCATGGATTTTCTGAACACGGGTCTACTCATTGCAGGCTTCATCTGCCTGACCGGCATGGTCTGGCGTGTGCGGGGATGGTTCTTCCCCTCAGCCCTTTCCCCCTGGCAACGATTGACTGGAATTTCCAAACAGCTACCAAAAATCGGGTCCGCCCAAAAAAGGTTCCGCAAAGGACCTGCCCTGATCCTGGATGTCCTGCTTCTGAGGCGGACAGCCAGGACGGGCAGGATGCGCTGGGTCATGCACATGCTCATCTTCTACGGATTCATGGGCCTGCTCCTTTTTCACGCACTGGACGACCAGATCACCCTGGCGTTCTTCGATGACTATCAGCCCACACTCAATCCCTGGCAATGGCTGCGCAATCTCTTTGGGCTGATGGTCCTTGCAGGCGTCTTTCTCGGGCTGTGGCGACGATTGAGGGACAAGCAGCTGCGCTCTCTGTCCCGGTTTCAGGACTGGATACTTCTGATCCTTGTCGGGGCCATCTGTCTGTCCGGTTTTTTTCTGGAGGCGGGCAAGATCATCTCTCCAGCCGTGTTCGAACGGATGGTCGAAGAATATGCCGGGCTGGACGAAGAAGAAAATCAGGCCCTGACGACCCTGTGGGTCAGGGAATTCGGCCTTGTGGTTCCCGAACCGGTCGATTCCGATCCGGCACTTCTCGAAGCGGGCCGGGAAATCCATGAAGAGAGCTGCGCGTTCTGCCACGCTCCCATGGGTTCGGCCTTTGTCTCCTATCCTCTGGCCCGGGCCATGGTTCCTGTGGCCGGCTTTCTGAACAGGGTCGGAGCGGACCGGATGTTCTGGTACGTCCATGTCCTGCTCTGCCTTGCGGGACTGGCCCTGCTCCCCTTTGGCAAATTGTTCCATGTCCTGGCCACTCCGACCAACCTTGTCGCGCGTGAGGGACGTCGGGACAGTTGCGGCCCCGAGGAAGAACCCTGTCCGGAAAAAATCCCAACCGGTCTGGGGCTGGATGCCTGCACCCGCTGCGGGGAATGCAGCCTCCACTGCAGCGTGCGGCCCGCTTTTGCCATGCTCGGCAATACGGACATCCTTCCTTCGGAAAAACTCGCTTCCCTGCGCAATCTGACCAAAGGCACGTCTCTTGATCATCACACCATGGAAGCCCTGGTGGAAGGCAGCCGCATCTGCACCAGATGCATGCGGTGCACGGACATCTGTCCGGCCGGTATCGATCTGCAACGGTTGTGGATGGAGTCCACCGACAGCCTGCAGCGTGCCGGGCGAGGCGGGCCCAACATGGACATCCGGAAATTCCCTCCCGCAACATGGGCCAAGGCCTTCAGTTCCCAGGAGGCAGAAATCACCAACACACCGGGGGGCGAGGGGCTGGCCGACAAACGCGCCTCTTTCTGGGACTGCATCCAGTGCACCACCTGCACCAGTGTCTGCCCGGTGGTTGCGGTGAGCGAGAACCCCACCAGGGATCTGGATCTGACCCCCCAGCAGATCATGAATCTGCTCCGTATGGGCCTCAAGGAGGAAACCCTGGCCGCACGCATGGTCTGGAGCTGCACCACCTGCTACAAATGCCAGGAGCATTGCCCCCAGGGC
>CAYWJL010000291.1:2919-3506 GCA_964458145.1 uncultured Desulfovibrionales bacterium
TCCCCAGAACATCCCGGTGGCCGACATTCTGTACGAGCTGCGCAACATCGCCTCGGCCCGCCTCAGACACCGGCGTTTCCAACCTCCCCGCACCGAGGAATCATCATGAACTACGCCTATTTTCCGGGATGCAAGATCCCCTATCATCTTCCCGAATACGGGAAGTCGGTACAAAGCGTGTGCGCCGCCCTTGCTATCGGCCTCACCGAGATGGAATTCTCCTGCTGCGGCTGGCCTCTCAGACACCGCAGCTTCGAGGCGTCCATGTACTCGGCCGCGCGCAACCTGGCCCTGGCCGAGCAGAAGGGGCTCAATATCATGACCCCGTGCAAGTGCTGTTTCGGCAATCTCAAACATGCTCAGGAACGCCTCGCCCGGGACCGGAGGCTGTATGATATCGTGGCGGAAAAGCTCGACGAGGAAGGATTGCAGCCGGCAGACAACGTACAGGTGAAGCATCTGCTCACCGTTCTGGACGAAGATGTGGGAGCGGATGGGTTACGCCAAAAAGCCGTGAACCCGTTGACGGACCTGACCGTTGCCTGCCACTACGGCTGCCACGCCCTGCGCCCGAGCACGGTGACCGG
>CAYWJL010000292.1:0-3494 GCA_964458145.1 uncultured Desulfovibrionales bacterium
AGGGGGAACTGTCAAACGAAATTCACGAATCGTGAAAAGGGCCCATAGTGAATGATTGTTGTTGTGTAAAAAAATACTAATAAATATCAAGTAGATGTGGTTTGTTCCCCGTGGGCTCTCCGAGGATGTTGCCGACGATCTTTTCACGTCCTGCCGGGGTTTGCCTCGTGTCGTGCGTACCGGTGCCAGTTTCCGGACATACATTGGGAGCCCGCGTGGGAGAGAACCAGGCAGGCGTGGGCGGGGAGGGAGTCGATGAGCTGTATGCCCGGCTGTGGTCCCATGACGAATACGGCCGTGGACAGGGCGTCTGCCTGCATGGCCGTGGGGGCGATCACCGAGACCGATGCGGGTAGCCCGGGAGATCTTCCGGTTTTGGGGTCGAGGATGTGGTGATGATGCAACCTGTTGTGGCAACCTGTCTCGTATCCCCCGGAGGTTGCCAACGCACCTGAGGCGAGATGGATGATCTGGGGATAGTGTTTTGCCTTGCCCGGGTCTTGAATGGCCACGGTCCATGTTTGCCCCGATTCCGGGGATGAGCCGACTCGAATGTCCCCGCCCGCGTTGATGAGAAAATCCCTGATTCCCCAGGCAAGCAGGATCTCGGCGCCTTTGTCCACGATATATCCCTTGGCAATGGAATCCAGGGTCACACCCATGTTGTCGCGGTTGAATCGGATGTATTCCTGCGTCGTTTCCACAGCGGAAGCATCCACGCGATCCAGGGCGTGCATGATCTCGGGATCGTGCATGTCTACCGCGCTTGCATCTGCCAGCTTCTTGGCGATCACATCCACCAGGGGTTGTACCGTGGGATCGAATCCTCCGCCTGTTGCATGGGACCAAAGGATGGCCTGATCCATGACCGTCTTCAGTTCGGGCGGAACATCGCTCAGCCTGCCGTGGGTGTTCAGGTGATGGATGCGTCCGCCGGGATCGTGCCGGGTGAGCATGGCGGTCAGACGGCGCATTTCCTCCAAGGCCCGGCCCAATGCCTGCTGGGATCTGTCTCTGGAAGGATGCAGCGCGGTCATGGAGACAAAGGTGCCCATGAGGATGTCCGTTCGGACAGACTTGTACAGGGAACGGGAAAAAGGCACGCTTTCTTCCCGAGCACTCATGCCCGCAACGGGCACAAGAAGCTGACCTGCCAGGGTGAGACCGAGGGCTGCCCCCAGTTTCAGACAATCCCTTCGAGTCATGGGATCACGAAGCATGTTCTCCTCCCTTGTGGTGATCTTTTGTTTCGTAATCATAGCAGGTTATCCCGCAATGCAGACACCTCGAGGCCTCGCGAAGCGCCTCTCGGTCGGTGATGCTTTTTTGAACCTCTTCCACAAAGGATGCCCGGCGTTCTTCCACCGGTGTCCTTTGTACCCGGACTCTGGGCATGTCGTGCCATATTGTGACATCCCGAAGAATACTCTCGGTGACCACCTTCTTCTGAAGATTTTCGGGAATCGGGATTTCGCCTGTGGTCACCTTGTAATGGATGGACCTGGCTACCTTGCGCCCCCCCTCCACCGCTTCGATCACCCAGCTTCGTCCCGAATAGGCCTCGCCGCACACGTAGACGTCGGGCAGGTTGGTAAGAAGCGTGTCCGCATTGGCAGCCACGGTTCCTGTTGTGGATGATGTCGCCAGATCCGGACACCCGGTCGCTTCGGAACACAATCCTGCGAGGTCGGGGTGGCGCTCCAGGGCCACGACCACCATGTCCGCCTCGATGCGCGTGGCCGAATCAGGGATGAGCACGGGGGCGGCCTTTTTGCCCTCTCCCTGGAGTTCATACCGGTCATATTCCACATACCCGACCGATCCCGTTCCGTCGGGGACAAGGCGTCTGGTTCGTGCCAGATAGAGTATCTGAACGCCGCACTCCAGGGCCAGGTCCACGTCATGCTTGTTTGCCGACATCCTGGAGCGCACATCGGCAAAGAGCACTGTCACGGAACGGGCCTTGAGGCGTATGGCACTTCGGGCCACATCCATGGCCGTGTTGGTTCCTCCGATGACGACTATCCGCTTGTGGGCAAGGCTCTCGAATCGTGAACCCACGCCGGTCAGGAATTCGATGCTCGCGACAACCCCGTCCAGATCGTCGCCCGGAACACCCAGGGAAGGAATGGTCCATGCGCCGGCTGCCAGGACAACGGCATCGAATCCCAGAGCCCGCAGGGTATGCAGGTGGATGTCGCGCCCGAAATGCACATTGGTCTTGGCGATCACCCCCAGGTCCAGAATGCCCTGAATTTCCCAGTCGAGGACCTTTCTGGGCAGGCGGTATTCCGTGATGCAGTATTGGCGCAGCCCGCCAAGTTTGGGTTGTGCCTCGAATATGGTCGGCCTGTGTCCGGCCCGTCGCAGGAAATAGGCGCAGGCAAGGCCCGCTGGTCCACCGCCCACAATGGCGATCTCCCGACCTGTTTCCGGGGCGCAGGACAGGACCGCTCGTTTGCCCAGATTCATTTCCCAATCGCCCAGATACCGTTCCAGAGTGTGGATGGCCACGCCCTCATCCACGATCTTGCGTCGGCATATGTTTTCGCAGGGGTGGGGGCAGATGCGGCCCACGGACATGGGCAGGGGATTACGTTCCTTGAGGGTCAGCAGGGCGTCGTGAAGTCGTCCCAATCGGATTTGCTTGATGAACAGAGGCACGTTGAGCTGGGCCGGACATTTCTGGCGGCAGGGGGCCAGACAGTCGTCCATACGCAGGTGATAAAGCATCCGCCAGGTCACATTGACGATATTGATGATCCCCACCGGGCAGGCTGCAGCACATTTGCCGCAGGCACGGCACAGGTCCGTGTCCACCACGGGAAGGCCTTCCGGACCCATGGACAGGGCGTCGAAGGGACAGGCCGCAACGCATGACCCAAGCCCCAGACATCCCTTGCCGCACATCTTGTTCCCGCCATAGAGCATGTACTGGGCCCGACAGTCGTTCACCCCTTCGTAGCGGTAGAGGGGATGGGCTCGATTCCCGCCGATGCATCTGAGCAGGGCCACCTCCGGTTCCTTGCGTTCCACGGTCCGGCCCATGATCCGGGCGACGTTCTCGGTCACCTCGGCTCCACCGGCCACGCATACGTCAACCGGGGCCTTGCCCGCAACAATGGCCGCGGCCGCCCCGGAGCAACCGGGAAACCCGCATCCTCCGCAATTGGCCCCGGGAAGAGCGGACTCCACCGAGGTTATACGCGGGTCTTCCTCCACATGGAGAACCCTGGAGGCTGCGGCCAGGATGACGGCGGCCGACAATCCCAGAGCAAAGAGAACCAGAACTGATGAGACGATCATGAGGGATATCCTGTGTGCTTGTGTGGTTTCCGATCGTTTCCGTACATGTCGGCCTCCCTAGGCCCCCATTCCCTTGAAGGCATAAAAGGCCAAAGACATGAGCCCGATGGTCACGAGGGCTATGGGCGTGCCTGCCAGGGCGCGCGGAACAGGGCAGATCTCGAGTCGTTCCCTGATGGAGGAGAGAA
>CAYWJL010000293.1:0-3487 GCA_964458145.1 uncultured Desulfovibrionales bacterium
AAAACTGCTTGTTCTGGATGCCGTTCGGGGCGGACGGGAACCTGGAACCATCTATCGTCACGAGGAAAAGGACCTGCGGGAAAACAAGGAGCAGGCTCTGTCCCTGCATGATATCGATCTGCTCGATTCCTTGAAGATGGCCGAACTGCTGGGCAATAAGCCGGAACTCACTGTTCTCGGCATTGAACCGCTGGAACTGTGCACGTGGAAGATGGAATTGACGCCTCCGTTGCAAGAGGCCTTTCCCCGGTACATGGATGTTGTGCGCCGGGAAGTTCGGGCACTGCTCGATCTTTGATTCTGTAAAGGAGTGAGAAGGTGGAAAAAATAGTCGTATCCGTTCTGGGACAGGATCGTCCGGGTATTGTGGCGTCCGTCTCGGATATTCTCTATGCCCATGGGTGTAATATCGAGGATCTCACCCAGACGATCCTGCAGGCTGAATTCGCGGCCATTTTATTGGTTGATTGTCCGGTATCCTGTCTGGACGTTCTCGAAGGTGAGCTGACCCGAGCTCTCGAACCCTTGAACTTGAGCGTTTTTCTGCGCCCTGCCGCATCGGCCGGCACCCATGAGCCCAAAGCGTCCAATCCCTTGGTCGTCACAACGAGCGGTCCCGATTGTTCCGGCCAGGTGGCCAGAGTTTCCGAGGTCATCAACCGGGCAGGTGGCAATATTACCGAGCTCAAGGCTGTCAGCCACATGGACACGGATGACGCCCGTTTTATCATGATTTTCGAGATCGATTTCCCGCTTTCTTCGGATCAAGGCTCGTTTCGGGATGATCTTGGTACGACGTGTCGTGAACTCGGGCTCGACTATTCAGTGCAGCATCGGGAAATTTTCGAATCCATCAACCGGATCTGAGCTGGAGAACGATTGTCGCTTTCCCATGTGGGTTTCACGAATTGATGCAATGTATGTAATAAGGAATGCAGATGCTTACTGAACGCGAAGTCCTGTCGACCATAGAGATGGTCAAGAACGAGCACCTGGATGTGCGCACCGTCACTCTGGGCATCAATCTGTTCGATTGTGCCTCGGATGATCTGAACCGTTTTCAGGACAATATCTACAAGCGGATCACAGGCCTGGCCGCAAATCTGGTCAAGGTGTGCGATGAGTTCGGGGATATCTACGGGATTCCCATTGTCAACAAGCGCATCGCCATCAGCCCCATAGGTGTTGTGGGGGCTCCGTTTTCCTCTTCTCAGATGGTCTCCATCGCCAGGACCCTGGATCAGGCTGCCAAGGAAGTGAATATCGATTTTATCGGCGGATTCGGGTGTCTGGTGCAGAAAGGTATGGCCTCGGGCGACATCGCCCTGATCGAGTCCATTCCCGAAGCTCTGACCGTGACCGAGCGGATATGTGCTTCCGTGAACGTTGCAACCACCCGTGCCGGGATCAACATGGACGCCGTGGCCAAGATGGGACGGATCATCAAGCAGGCTGCAGGCATGACCTCGGATAAGGACGGTCTTGCCTGCGCCAAGCTGTGCGTATTCGCCAATATACCCGAGGATGTGCCCTTCATGGCCGGGGCCTATCTGGGGGTGGGAGAACCGTCTTCGGTGATCAATGTCGGCGTCAGTGGTCCCGGTGTGGTCAAGAAGGCTATCGATCGGGCCCTGGTGGGCCATCCCGACGCTTCCATCGGCGAAATTCCCGAAGTCATCAAGCAGACCGCCTACAAGGTCACCCGGGCCGGACAGCTCATCGGCAAGAACGTGGCCAAACGGTTGGGCGTTCAGTTCGGCATCGTGGATCTTTCCCTGGCCCCGACACCCAATGTGGGCGACAGCGTGGGCGAGATCTTTCAGGCCATCGGTCTCAGAAATATCGGCGTTCCCGGCTCTACTGCGATCCTGGCCATGCTCAACGATGCCGTGAAAAAGGGCGGTGCCTTTGCCAGCTCCCGGGTCGGTGGACTCAGCGGTGCCTTCATTCCGGTCACAGAAGATCTGAATATTGCGGAAGCTGCCAGTTGCGGTGATCTCTGCCTGGAAAAACTCGAGGCCATGACCGCGGTCTGTTCGGTGGGATTGGACATGGTCGCTCTGCCCGGAGATACCCCGGCGGAGACGTTATCGGCCATCATTGCCGATGAAATGGCCATCGGCATGATCAACAAAAAGACCACGGCCACGCGGATCATTCCCGTACCCGGCAAAAAGGCCGGAGATTTTGCACGGTTCGGCGGATTGCTTGGAGAAGCCGAAATCATGTCGGTTCGTTCGCCCGGAGCATCGGATGTGTTTGTGCGTCGGGGGGGGCTCATCCCCGCACCCCTGCAGAGCATGATCAACTAAAAAAACGTGCATGCCGAGCAGGCCATCGGCGTTCCCTGGATGGCAACTCTTGCCTCCCGGACGCATTTTGTATACATGACCATCATTCTTGCATGACGATATAACCGAAAACTATCATGCCGTGCTCAAGGGAGAACCAGATGGAAGAACAGGAAAAGGATATGCAGACGGAAACCCAGAGCGTGAACTACGCCGAAGAAGTGCAAAAGGATTTGATCGACACCCGCAGGGATTCGGGCAAGGTGGCCATTGCCATATCCATCATGTCCATCATTCTGCTGGTTGTCTTCTACTTTGGGTTCAGGCAGAATTTCACCGAACTCAGGCACAAGGTTGACGCCTTGAACGGTCTGCAGACGCGGGTTGTAACTCTTGAAGAAGATGTTGCCGGCCTCAAGACCCTGCCCGAAAAGACCAGATATATTCTCATTTGGACCATGACCCAGGAAATGGCCAACAAGGCCGACTATCTCGGTACCCAGGCAGCATCCAAGGAGCAGGCCGCCAAGATCCTGCAGGCCCGCAAACTGCTGGACGAGATCCAGAGGGAATTTGCGGCTGCGGCCAAGTAACTCATTTTCATAATGCCGTCTGAAATCCCGGGAGATCTCTCCCGGGATTTTTTTTATTGGGAAGGAACGCAATAACCGAAGACCTTCTGCCCCAGGTTTTTGGCCCCAGACGATTGGTACGCAGTTTGTGCAAGCGGCTGATGGGGTAGGGTGGAAATGCTGCCGGGAGGTGATTCGGTCGTGGTACAGACACGTCTGCGAATTTTCAGCACTTGCTAAAATCTTCCGGGAATTCTATTGGTAACAAGAAGCCACCCTTGGAGATTCATGTGTCGAGGGGATTGTGGATGCCTGCTTGTCAGGTAGATTTTTTTTCTGATGTCGGAAGAACGCATGGAGGAATAGTATGCCGGAAGTTGTACTGAAAACGGACAATCCAGATCAGGCCAGAGAACTCGTGGTTGAGGCCCTTGCAACGGAAAAAATGCGTCTTGTGTATAGTTTGGGTTTGGCGAAGAAACGCCTTGCAAGGTTTGAACAGAAATATGGTGTTCAAACCGATGAATTTTTGCGGGATTGGTCGGCTGAAGACTTGGAAGGCAAGGATATGGAATATGTGGAGTGGGCAGGAGAGTCCAGGCTTGCCTCTCTATTGAGTGGACG
>CAYWJL010000294.1:0-1760 GCA_964458145.1 uncultured Desulfovibrionales bacterium
GGAGCCTTCGGCGATATTCTGCACCCCGGACCGGGCAGCCTGGACCATCTGGTCACGGGTACGGCTGAAGCGATCCACGTAGAGGTCGCAGAAGCGCACCGTGACATCGTAGGCCAGCTGGGCGATCTGGAAGCTTTTCAGGTTGCGGTAGCCGCCGTGTTTGGGGATGAGGTTTTCTGGGGTGGGCATGAAGGTTTCCTCTTTTTTGAGTGGACGAACACGGACTCACACGGACCGGCACGGACGTTTCCTCGGGGTGTCCGTGCACGTCAGTGTAGGTCCGTGTTTGTCCGTGTGTTCACTTCTCCAACCCGGCAAAAAACAATTCCCAGAAAGGGTCCTTGTCCGGCTCCTGCAGAACCTGCCTGCTGCCGTTCCTGACCATGCTATTCTTTTCCAGGGCAGCATCAAACCTGCCGAGAACCATGCTGGGTATTCCTGCATTCCGCCAGGCTTCCCGGACAGTATCTACGGCTTTCGGGTCAACGGCCGCCAGCAGGGTTCCTTCACTGATGGCCTGCCAGGGATCGAAATCCAAGGCCCTTGCCAGAGACGCAATATCTTCCGGAACATCTATCCCATCAAAATCAACGTCCACAGCCACCCCCGATGCCGCAGACATCTCCCAGAGCCCACCCATGACACCGCCTTCGGTGGCGTCGTGCATGGCGTGCACGCCGCCCGCTCCAGATGCTGTAAGGGCATCTTCCACCACCGTTATCTGATCCACCCTGCTTCTCAGGGAATCGAGCATGTCCTGCGAGATGTCACTGGCCAGTCGCTCACGATGCACAATGGAAAGCAATGCCGCAGCCTCGATGCACGGCCCTTTGGTCATCAGAATGATGTCGCCGTCTCTGGCCCCGCCCGGAGAAATCCAGGCGTCCCTGTCAGCGGTTCCCCAGACGGTCACCCCTCCTACAGTGGGTACGGTAACGGCTCCGTACCAGCCGGTATGGCCTCCCACAATGGAAATGCCCAATTCTTTGGCCGCATCGGAAATACTGGTGATGATGGTGCGGCCATCCGCTTCAGGACAGTCTGGGGGAAGCAGTAAGGTGTAGGTCATGAATTCCGGTTTGATCCCGGTCACTGCCACATCGCTCGCCCCGATATGCACGGTGAACCAGCCCATGATATCCAAGGGAAGCCCAGGAGCCGGAAAAATCGGGTCCTCGGCAATGGCCATGACCCGGCCGTCGGATGTTTCCAGGACAGCAGCGTCCAAACCAGGGCCGGGGCCGACCAGCAACGTGTCACACGGCGCACCCAAGGCACCCTGCACCAGTGTCTCGAGTCTCGAAGGGCTCGGCTTGCCCACAAGATTACTCACAGTTCACCTTCCTCCCCAGCACACGTTCAACATCGGCCACTTTTCCTTCAAGTCTCCCTGTCGCCCCTTTTCGATCATCGATGGTTATGGAGGTGAGCACCCTGGGCGCCTGATCCTTCATCAGATTGTGGCAGCGCATGATCACTTCCATGACCTCGGCCTGCTCCCCTTCGATGGTCGTCTGCATAGCCCCGAGTTTGTATGTGAGACCCGACCCATCGATCAGGTTGACAACTGCCGCGATATGTTCCCTGAGTTCCTCGCCCACACCCACGGGCAGCACTGAAAAACTTGCAATCATGATGTATCTCCTTGTTGCGTGGCTAAAATATTTTCTTGAAGCAGCTCGCATCCCGAGCAGCCGTCGACTTCATGCGGACAGAAGTTTATAGCAG
Source organism: uncultured Desulfovibrionales bacterium (assembly GCA_964458145.1). Taxonomy (GTDB): domain Bacteria; phylum Desulfobacterota; class Desulfovibrionia; order Desulfovibrionales; family Desulfomicrobiaceae; genus Desulfoplanes. Next base: position 1,729 of record CAYWJL010000294.1, read on the forward strand.
GTTTCCGTAAACCGCCGCATTCGTATCCCCCG
>CAYWJL010000294.1:1770-2927 GCA_964458145.1 uncultured Desulfovibrionales bacterium
ACACTGGCTATAAGAACCTATCAGCGGGCTCAGATGATAAAGCGGACAGAAGTTTGTAGCACTCAGGATCTCTGCTTGCAATTGTCTCGGTCTCTCCAGAACGAGAAAAGCCCGCCAAAAGGCGGGCTTTTCAATCACCAGGGGAGGTGAGGGAGGAATTAACGCTTCATCTGAATAAGGACATCAAGCATCTGATCGGTTGTGGTAATGGTCTTGCTGTTGGCCTGGTAGCCCTTCTGAGTAGTGATCATGTTCACGAACTCGGTGGCCAGGTCCACGTTGGATTGTTCCAGAGAGTTGGAAGCAATGGCACCCTTGCCTCGGCTGTTGGCCAGACCCGTGAGCGGCGGTCCGGAAGCACTCGTTTCGGCGAAGAGATTGCCGCCATCCCGGTACAGGGAATACTGATCGTTGAAGTCGGCCAATGTCAGGGCATAAAGTTCCAGAACCTGCCCGTTGGAGTAACTCCCGCTCAGGATGCCGTCCCTGTCAACGGAAACCCCTTGAAGAAATCCGGCCCCGAACCCGTCCTGGGACTGAAACAGCGTGGTCGATCCCGTGTTGTAGCTGGTGGTGGACAGAGCCGAACGTGTTCCGTTCATGCTGGGAAGAAGATCCCAGGCCTCCTCGCCGTCCTCCCAGGAACCGGGGTCTTCCGTAGGTGAACCGCCACCACCGATCATCAGAGCGGAAAAATCATCACCAGATGCCAGATTCCATTCAGTGGTGTTGTTCTGGAGTCCGAAGTTGATTTCGATATTCCGAGCGTTCTCGTTGCCATCATCCAGATTGGTGGCCGAGGCGTTCTCTTCCCGCAGAAAGTTGGCTGTACAGATAGGATATCCCTGATTGGAAAAATCTGCCGGGGTCCAATTGTGGAGGTTCTTGAAGCCTGTGGTAGAAGAGTCGAGGCTGAACCGATTGGCGATGGCCGGGACAGTATCTGCATCTGCTGTGGAACCATCAACGTAGCGAACATCATCGTATCTATAAAAAGTCCCGTTGGCAGGCGTTGTATTATCCGTACAAACATAGGATCCAAAATCATTCTGTGTTGAAGAAGGTGTGTAGACGGTCATATCTGATGCATCATCATACACAATACCTCGAGCTTCCCCATCAATATAAGCATAGTAAGTCCCAGAATCTTGACCGCT
>CAYWJL010000294.1:2937-3485 GCA_964458145.1 uncultured Desulfovibrionales bacterium
TCATCGTATCTATAAAAAGTATCGGTACCATCATCCTTTACATACGCGCCATACGGATCATCGGACTCTGTAGCATTGTAAACAGGGATAGCAGCAGCATCTGTATACTCAATTGAAATCTCTTCACCATTGATCTGTGCAACCCAATTTGTTACATTGTTGTCAAGAGAAAGAGAACTTGTCGGATAATAATATCCATCCGTACCCAAAACATATTCACCATCAACTGCAGGATCACCAGAATCCCATGTACCGTCAGATTCGAAAGTTACATCATATCGGTTATCCGTATCAGGATTGTTTACAGGTGTTCCATTGGCCACCAAGCTCTTAACATCACCATAATCAACGAACTCTCCGGCAGCATTGTACACCAGATCTCCATCTGGCTTAAGCACATAATTATTATTGGTCTCATAATCGAAGTCGGCATCAGTATAAGCCACCGGTACATAATCCGGATCCGCATCCGCCTGCATGGTAAAGCCGGACATATTCTCCATTTCACCACCCGCATTAAAGGTCATCGTCCCGATCATGAGCACTCC
>CAYWJL010000295.1:0-3484 GCA_964458145.1 uncultured Desulfovibrionales bacterium
TTACTCGGCTCAGGGCAAGAAGCAGATTCAGCAAACCATTGACGTCTACATGACCAATGCAGGCCTGATTCGGGAGACACTGGCCAAGCTGGGTTATGAGGTTTACGGCGGCGTCAACGCGCCGTACATTTGGCTCAGGACACCGGATGGTCTGGGATCGTGGGATTTCTTCGATCGGCTCCTGCAGAAGGCCAATGTGGTCGGGACGCCGGGTGTCGGGTTTGGCCCGGCCTTGGAGATTCAAAGATTGTGCAGGTGCATCAAGATCCCGGCCTTCGCCGGGATGACGGAAACACCGCTCGAGAACGACAATGCCGATTTTTTTGTATCTTGAGCAGGATGAGACAACGTCGCCTCACCCTGCTTGTTTCACGTTATGTTTACCAGGCGAACAGGGGGAAGTCCCGGGCAAAGGTTTCTACTTCCTTGCTGATTTCTGTGAGCCGGGTTTCGTTATCGATATTTTCCACGGTGGCCGTGATCCAGGCTGCCACTCTTTCCATGTGTTCGGGTTTCAGGCCTCTGGTGGTGATGGCCGGGGTGCCCACGCGGATGCCCGAGGTCACGAAGGGGGAACGGGTTTCAAAGGGAACCGTGTTTTTGTTTACCGTGATACCTGCCTTGTCCAGGGCGATTTCCGTGTCCTTGCCCGTGACGTCCTTGTTGGTCAGGTCGATGAGCATGAGGTGGTTGTCCGTGCCCTGGGAGACCAGGTTGAAACCGGCGTCTTCGAGGTGCTTGGCCAGTGCCCTGGCATTGTCCATGACCTGCTGCTGGTAGGTCTTGAACTCGGGTTTCAGCGCTTCTCCAAAGGCAACCGCCTTGGCCGCGATGACGTGCATGAGGGGGCCGCCCTGGATGCCGGGGAAAATCTGGGAGTTGAGCACCTTGCCGAACTCCTCGGAGCTCAGGATCGTGCCGCCCCGGGGGCCGCGCAGGGTCTTGTGCGTGGTCGTGGTGGTGAAATGGGCGTGCTCGATGGGGGAGGGGTGCAGACCGGCGGCAATGAGGCCTGCAATGTGGGCCATGTCCACCATGAGTTTGGCATCCACGGAATCGGCGATCTCGCGGAATCGTTTGAAATCGATGGTCCGGGGATAGGCACTGGCACCGGCCACGATGACCTGAGGGCGGTGTTCCTCGGCCAGGGACTGGACGTGATCATAGTCGATCATCCCGGTTTCCTTTTCCACCCCGTAGAAACAGGTCTTGAAGAGCTTGCCGGAGAAATTGACCGGACTGCCGTGGGTCAGATGGCCGCCGTGGGAAAGATCCATGCCCATGGTGGTGTCGCCGGGCTTGATGGCTCCGAAATAGACGCCCATGTTGGCCTGGAAGCCGGAGTGGGGCTGGACGTTGACGTACTCGGCCCCGAAGAGCTGCTTGGCCCGATCCCTGGCCAGATCCTCGGCCACGTCCACGAATTCGCACCCGCCGTAGTACCGCTTCCCGGGATAGCCTTCGGCGTACTTGTGGGTCATGATGGAACCCATGGCTTCTCTGACGCTTTCGGAGGTGAAATTTTCAGAAGCGATGAGTTCCAGCTTGCTTTCCTGGCGATTTTTTTCCTTGGCTATGGCTTCAAAGATTTCCGGATCAGTATGTTCGAGAGTGCCCATGAGGTTCTCCTGAGGTAGATAGTGGGAAGGTTTAGCGGTTCGTTCAGCGCCGGTCCGGGATTTTTCACGGCCGTGCGAAGAAAAAAACTCGTGAACGATACGGTTCTCTTGACCGGGTGTCAAAGCAAAAGGCCCGAGGCAGGCACAGCCTGACAACGGGCCTTGGGATGTACGATGCGCCGAGTGATCTGTGCGGCAGGTGCTATTTTTCGTAACGGTTGAAGAGGATGGACGCGTTGGTGCCGCCGAACCCGAAGGAGTTGCACAGAGCGTGTTCGATGACCTGTTCGCGGGAACCCTCGGTCACGTGATTCAGATCCGATTCGTCGTCCGGATTGTCCAGGTTGATGGTCGCGGGAACCAGGGAATTGGCAATGCTCATGGCCGTGAACACGCTTTCCGCACCCCCGGCAGCGCCCAGAAGATGACCGATCATGGATTTGTTGGCCGTGATGGAAACATTGGCGACATGATCGCCGAAGACCGTTTTCAGGGCCCGGGATTCGCTCAGATCGTTGAGCATGGTCGAGGTGCCGTGGGCATTGACATGGTCCACAGCCTCGGGTGCGATTTCGCCGTCGGCCATGGCTGCCTGCATGGCCAGGGCCATACCCGCGCCGGTCTGATCGGGAGCGGTCATGTGGTAGGCGTCCGAAGATGCCCCGTAGCCGCCCACCTCGGCGTAAATCTTTGCTCCCCGGGCCAGGGCGTGGTCCAGGGATTCCAACAGAAGCAGGCCGCAGCCTTCGCCGATGACGAAGCCGTCACGGTCGCGGTCAAAGGGACGGCTGGCCTTTTCCGGCTCATCGTTGCGGGTGGACAGTGCCTTCATGGCATTGAATCCGGAGACACCCATGGGGGTGATGGTGGATTCCACACCGCCGGTGATCATGACATCGGCCCGTCCGAGTTTGATGTCGGAGAAGGCGTACCCGATACCGTGGAGGGCCGAGGCACAGGCCGAGGTCGTGGTCAGGTTGGGTCCCTTGGCTCCGGAAAAGATGGACACCTGCCCGGCGGACATATTGGCGATGAGTTCGGGAATGTAAAAGGGAGAAACTTTGTTGGGGCCGCGTTTCAGGAGGCGACTGTGGAAATCCTCGATGGTCTTGAGCCCGCCCAGACCACAGCCCATGATGACCCCGCACCGTGCCGCCTCCTCGTCGCTGATGGTGAAATCACCATCTTTGAGGAGTTGATGAGCCGCCACAACCGCGATCCTGGCAAATCGGTCCATCCGCTTGAGTTGCTTGGGTGGAATGATCTCTTCGGGATGAAAATCCTTGAGTTCGCCCGCGATCCTGGTCTGGAAATCCGAACAATCGAACTGGGTGATGGGACCGATCCCGGATATTCCCCGGATCAGATTCGACCAGCTTGTCTCGAGGTCGTTGCCAATGGGGGTGATGGCTGCAAGTCCTGTAACGACAACCCTTTTTCCGATCATGCTGTCCTCATGATAGTATGGTTATGGTGATTCATTGCGACGGGGCTTCTTGGTATAAACGTATGAACCCGGGGCATATTGGGGCGGGTGCTGTCGGAAAGGGCGGAAAAGAAGAAGAGAATGGATTGGAATCGATGTCCCCCTGGAAAAGGGAACCCGGTCGTCCGCGAGCAATGCATCGACAAGATACGACAACAACGGCATGGCCGTTGCCCCTGCATCTGGTTACCTGGTTACAAAAAGGGTGCTCGTACCATGTGTACACGGTAGGAGCACCCTTTGGCAATCAACTACATATGTGCTTCGATATATTTGACCGCGTCCTGAACCGTGGCGATGTTCTGGGCGTCTTCGTCTTCGATCTCGATGTCGAATTCTTCTTCCATGGCCATGATCAGTTCGGTCAGGTCCAGGGAAT
>CAYWJL010000296.1:0-3479 GCA_964458145.1 uncultured Desulfovibrionales bacterium
GTTTATGCTTCCTGATGACTCCTGATACAGGAGATAAAAAGCGTTTTATCACAACGTCAGTCTTGCTTCCACCTGCTGATTTCCGAATCCCTGCACGGCAACCGAACGACAAATCCACCCCTGCGAGACGGACCTTATGACATTGACAATGATAAAAAATATACACAATGTATATATTTGAAAATCACAAGGAGGAGGTACGTCTCTATGAAGGCTAGCGAGTTCGACAAAAAATTCGACGACAGCGAAGACATCACGCCAGAACTGGATAGTGCGAAAGCACGCAGGGTGAATCAGGAGCCAAAACGGATCAACGTGGATTTTCCCATGTGGATGGTTGAATCACTGGACCGCGAGGCAAAACGGATCGGGGTGACGCGGCAATCCATTATCAAATTTTGGATCGCTGAAATGCTGGAAAGCAAAGCATCCTGACTATCCTGTCATGCAACGGGGCTCCACTCAGCAACGCAGGCCGAGGTAAAACCACAACAGATCAAATGGTTGTAAGTGTCGAGACAAGGCATGCCTTATCTCGACGGCCATACAGCTGAACCATACTCCCACGGTTGATATTCGTACTGATCCGGTACATCCTTTCACCTCACCCTGCCCCTCTGATTGTCCGAAATCGCGGACGAGATCCCGCATCATTTGCATATATTTTCGCCTCGTCACCATAACTCATCGCAATAAAAAAATAATCACATCAAATAGTTCATAGCACAATTCTTGCTTTGGAGGAATGTGCATGCCGAATGTATCAAAGCCAAGCATCATGTACTTAAAACACGCATCACTGACGAGCTTTCGATAAAAAACCGGTCCAATATCACGTAATCAACGGTTTCATACGCATTCCCCACCAACGGCAAACCAATGCATAAATCTCCTTGTCGCTATCCATTTGACCTTGGAAGGGAAAATTCCAGGACTTGAGGATAGGGGGTGAGCAGTTACCAAATAAATACCCATATTTTTTCACAAACAATATGAAGGAGAAAGTATGAACACAGGGCGGAAACTTTTCCTGCTGTATACAACGGGATACATACTTATAGCTTTTTGTGCATCTCTCCTCATTGCCGACCTACGTGCCCTTTCAGTGATACTCGTCGGATTTGCCCTCCTTGCGTTGGGAACGGGTTTCGCCTTGAAAAAAATGTATCTCAACCCTGCGCGACAACTCTTCCTGTGGGGCGATACAATCGCTCAGGGAGACCTTGACGCGCTTCACGGCCTTGAAGCCGGAGCGGTTTGCGGTCTGGCCGGAGCCATGAATGCCATTGTCACGGAACTGCGCCACCAGAAAGGGTACCTGCAGGGTGTCCTGCACGGCCTGCCCATCCCGTGCGCAACCGTGGATACCGACCAGCGTATCACCTTCCTGAACCGGGAATGTCTGACCATGATGGCCCTTGATCAGGATCCCCGGGAATATTACGGACGTCGGATTTCCCAGATTTTCTACAAGGACGACAGAGACGCCGTCATCAAGACCTGCATGGAAACCGGGCGCAAACGGAACAACATCGATGCCGTATTCAAAGCCCATGACGACCGTGACGTCCCTGTATTGATCAACATGTGCCCCTTGCGGGACCTTGACGAGAAGATTGTCGGCGGGATGTGCCTGTACCTCGACATGACAGAGATGCGCGCCAGGGAAGCCCAGGTTCGGGATCAAAGCGAACAGGTGAGCGAGGCCGCCCGCAAGGCTCACGAAATTTTCGAACGGCTGACCGATGCGACCGAGGAGCTTTCTCAGGCTGTTTCCAGCGCACGAAATGGTTCGGTCGAACAAAGAGAACGAACCACGGAAACCGCAACAGCCATGGAAGAAATGAATGCCACGGTGGGGGAAGTTGCTGCCCATGCCCATGCCGCTGCCAAGTCCGCAGATACGGCAAAAGAAGAAGCGCGCAAGGGTTCCGCAACGGTCAGCGAAGTCGTCGCAGCCATCCGTGAGGTTCAGTCCAACGCAAAAACCCTTAAAACATCCATGGTCGGTCTTGGGAATCAGGCTGAAAACATTGGGAAGGTTCTCGATGTCATCGAGGATATTGCCGATCAAACCAATCTTCTGGCACTCAATGCGGCCATCGAGGCGGCCCGGGCAGGGGATGCCGGGCGAGGATTTGCCGTGGTGGCAGATGAAGTGCGCAAGCTGGCCGAAAAAACCATGCAGGCCACCAAGGAGGTGGGAACAGCCATTCTTGCCATCCAGAGCAGCGCGAACAACAATGTCACGGCAACCGAAAAGGCTGTGGAATCAGTGGCCCAAAGCACGGAGCGGGCCTCGGAATCCGGTAGTGCGCTGGAACGGATCGTGTTGGAATGCGAGCAGACTGCAAGCCAGGTCCAGAGCATTGCAACCGCCGCTGAAGAGCAATCTGCAGCCAGCGAGCAGATCAACCGATCCACATTGGAGGTGAGCGAAATAGCCGAAAATGTGGATATGACCATGGAACGTGCATCAACGTCGCTACGGGAGCTGACCGATCTTGCCTCCAGCCTGAGGGGACTGATCGATTCCATGCAGAAAAGCTGAACCAAACCCGCCTGAACCTGAACCCAGTCTTCTATTTCCTCGTCCTCGGTTTGTACTATGGACAAGTTGCAGCGTTATGGCATCTCCAAAAGGGTAGGCACTTCACGCGCTCAAACCTCAGCATCCGGATGACTCAATCGCTCAAAGTCAATGAGGCGATCGGTAAAGATCATCGTGTGTCAGGATACGAAGAAGTCTGACAGGAGATGTCCAGTCAGGAGAACCGCCGGGAAGAAGAGATTCCGGTTCAAAAGAGATACGATATTTTCTGTCCACGCGGGCTGACCAGGCGGTGGGGTCGTTGACGATTCGCTCAATATGCAAACCGGGATGGGCTGGATTGTCGCGCAACAAGGCCATGGCTTTGGCCATTTTTTTGCGTAGGATGGGATTGTTGCGAATCTTCTCGAGATCTTTGACGAATTTTTTATTCGCTATCAGTTCCGGCATGGTCCATATCCTGTTCAAACCAATCGGGCAGAGAAGCGGTTTCCGATGAGCGGGCCTGTTCGAGCTTGTGCGCGCCGGCAGCATTCACTCTGACTTTTCTATAGATCTCAACCGGATAAAGAGCGATATTTCCCCCGGGTTCCAGAACGATCTCAAAGGGAGTGCCGGGTTCGGCCCCCAATTCTTTGCGGATGGAGATGGGAAGACTGATGCTTCCACGCTTGTCCAAGGTCACCAACATGATGGTTGCTCCTGACTAGAGGTATACGAGACGGATTGCACATAACGACAAAATGACATTTTGTCAAAAGACTCATCCTTCTGACTGCTGTTTTTCGGATCCCTGCGCGGCAAAAGTACGCTATCCTGCCCTTCTGATTGTCCGAAATCTCGGACGACCTCCCGCATCTTTGTATCATATTTTCGCCTCGTCACCATAACTCATCGCAATAAAAGAACAATCACATCAAATAGTTCA
>CAYWJL010000297.1:0-3464 GCA_964458145.1 uncultured Desulfovibrionales bacterium
CTCTTTGTCGGGGGAGGGTGTGGGAGTTTCCTGCTGGCGGACTGTTGAGACCGGAGGTGCCGGTGGCTCTTCCTGCGGTTTGACCTCCGGCAGCGGTTCGGCTTCAGGTTGCAGTTCGGCTTCGGGTTGGCCCTTGCTTGCTGTTTGAGTTTCTTCCGGCTGGGGTTTCACCTCCGGTTGCGGCTCAATCTCTGGCAGAGGTTCGACCTTGGACTGCGGCTTGATCTCGGGTTGGAGTGCGGCTTCTACAGGTTGTGGGGCCTCGGTTTTTGGTGCTTCGGCCACAACCTCCTGGGGCTGATCATCTTTTTTCCAGATTTTTTTGATTTTGGAGAAAAATCCCATAAAGGCTCCTTGAAAGTGCGTGAAAAGGGATTGGGTGATTCGTTGAACGACTAGTGCTTGTCGAAAAGTATCTTGTCCCAGAAAATCTTGCCCTGGCCTTTCTTGTTTTTGCGCAGCAGGACGTATACGGCTCCGGCCCCTCCATGTCGGGGCTGGGCCGTGCAAAAGGCGAGCACGATCCGTTTGACCGGGTCTCGGGTCAGCCATGACTGGACCCCCTGTCTGAGGATACCCGTGCCCAGAGGCGAATTCTTGCCGCGTCCCGGGATGAGGAGCACGCAACGTATGCCCTGCAGATAGGTATCGCGCATGAAATCCAGAAAGGAGATCCTGGCCTGATCGAGGGTATGTCCGTGCAGGTCGAGATGGGCTTCCACGCTGAAGGATCCGGCCTTGAGTTTGCGGAATGTTTCCTGATCCAGCCCCCTGATGAATCCCTGGATGTATTCGTGGGTGCTTTCCAGATCAAACTCGATGCTTTTTTCCAGCAGCTCGCGGAATGAATTATTGGTCGCCGGTGTCACGGATCGACTGGAGCGCAGCGGTGGCGGAGCGACCTCCCGACCCTTGCCGTGGAGCGGGGCAACATCCTGCATGGCCCGGGAAAAGAGCTCGTCCTCCGAGGGCGGGGCCGTTTTTGGGGGCCCTTGCTGGTTTTCGGACGGGGAAGAGAGCGGGATGTCCATCTTTTTGAACGGGTTATGCATGGACCCCTTCTCGAGCGAGTACGTCCATGACCTCGTCCTCGGTATCCACGAGATGGAAGAGGGAGAGATCATTTGGTTTGATGAATGCCGATGTGAGCATGGAGGATTTCATCCAGTCCACAAGACCCTGCCAGAAGGATCTGCCCACCAGGATCAGGGGACAGGGCTTGATCCGGCGAGTCTGCATGAGGACCAGGGCCTCGCTGAATTCATCAAGGGTTCCGAATCCTCCGGGCATGATCACATAGGCCCTGGCGTATTTGACGAACATGACCTTGCGCACGAAAAAATATCTGAAGTCGCAACGTATATCAATATATGGGTTGGATTTCTGCTCAAAGGGAAGATGGATGTGCAACCCCACCGAGGTGCCGCCCGCATCCCGGGCCCCTTTGTTGGCGGCCTCCATGATGCCGGGCCCGCCACCCGAGATGATGGTATGATGGTTGGCCGCTATCTTCTGGGCCAGATTGTAGGTCATGGTGTAGGACGGATCGTCCCGGTTCACCCGCGCCGAACCAAAGATGGACACGGCCGGTTCGATGTCCCCGAGCTGTTCGAAGGCATCCACGAATTCGGCCATGATCTTGAAAAGACGCCAGGAATTTTTGTAGGAAAGATCGTCGATGAGGTATTGTTTGGAGTCAGGCATTTCTGTCATGGGATGTTACTTGCGGATAAGAGGTTTATTTTGTAGAAAATTTGAGAAGTTAAGAATTTTTTTCAAAAAATATGTTTGAAACACGTTTCAATATATCAAAAGTCAAAAAAGGGCAAAGAGCGGAATCGACCGTTTCACGGTCCCTGAAGGGGTGCTTTGCCGGGTTCATAGACAAGGAGCTTGGGTATGAAGATTAAATTTGTCGGAGCGGCCAGGACCGTGACCGGTTCGTGTTACATCCTCGAGGCGGGCGGGCATCGGTTTGCGGTGGATTGCGGCATGCATCAGGGGAACAAGGAGATCGAAAAGCGCAATTTCAACCAGATCGAGGCCTATCATCCCGATACGGTGGAATTCATTCTCCTGACCCACGCCCATATCGACCATTCCGGGCTTCTGCCCCGCTTTGTCAGGAACGGGTTTTCCGGGCCCATCTATGCCACGCCGCCGACCCGTGATCTTCTGGAGATCATGCTCAAGGATTCGGCCCAGACTCAGGAGATGGAAGCGGGCTGGGAGAACAAGCGCAGGCAGCGTCACGGCAAGGAGCCGGTCGATCCTCTGTATGACCAGGAAGATGCCCAGAAGACCATTCCCCTTATCGAACCCGTGGCGTATGAAACGGTTCTCGAGCCTGTTCCGGGAATTCGGGTCAAGTTCAAGGATGCCGGACATATTCTGGGGTCGAGCTTTATCGAATTGTGGATCGAGGAGAACGGCCGGTTGCAAAAACTGGTTTTCTCCGGTGATCTGGGACGACCCAACCAGCTCATCATAAGGGACCCGGAAGTGGTGAACGATGCCGATTTCCTGTTCATGGAATCCACCTACGGGAGCAGGAATCACAAGGACGAGAGCCGCAGCCGCGAAGAGCTCGCCGAGGCCATCAGTTACAGCTATTCACACGGTCAGAAGGTGATTATCCCCGCCTTTGCCGTGGAGCGGAGTCAGGAGATCATCTATTCCCTGCATCTCCTGGCCAAAGAGGGAAAACTGCCCGCGGACATGCCCGTGTATCTGGACAGCCCCCTGGCCATCAGGGCGACCAAGATCTTTCGCAAGTATCGGGAATTCTATGATGCCGAAAGTCAGGAGATTATCTCCAACGGTGAAGACCCCCTTTCTCTGCCCAATCTGAGATTGACTCTGAGTGCCGAAGAATCCATGGATATCAACCGGTATGATGGTCCGGCCGTGGTTATCTCCGCCTCGGGCATGGCCAATGCCGGCAGGATCAAGCACCACCTGCGCCACAATCTGTGGAAGCAGGGGGCCAGCGTGGTCTTTGTGGGGTTTCAGGCCTTTGGAACGCCGGGCCGGAAGATCGTGGACGGGGCCAGGGAAATCCGCATTCTTGGCGAGCAGATCGCGGTCAACGCCCGGGTCTTCACCATCGGGGGGTTCTCCGCCCATGCCGGGCAGGAACAGCTCCTCACCTGGCTTTCTCACTTCTACAATCCCCGCCTTCGGGTCTTTCTGGTCCACGGTGAGTACGAGGGGCAGAAGGTGCTGGCCTCCCTCATCAGGGAACGGTTCAATTTCGAGGTTCACATCCCGGAATATCTCGAAGAGTGCGAGCTCGTGCCCGGCGAGGCGGTGACTCCCAGACTCGAGCCGGAAAAGGCTCATCCCGGGATCGATTGGGAATACCTGGTCACGGATACGGATAATCGGGTCAAGCAGCTTTTCGAGAGAACATGGGAATGGGAATCCTTTTCAACAAGCGGGATAAAGAGAAAGGCAAGGGCCTG
>CAYWJL010000298.1:0-3454 GCA_964458145.1 uncultured Desulfovibrionales bacterium
GTTCAACGCCTTGGTCAGATTACCGGGAACCATGCCGTTGATGATCTGGACCTGGTCGATGACCTCACTGTTCTGGATGATGTCCAGGCAGGGACGTTCGATGACCAGGTCGTCCTGGTCCATGTCCATGAGATCCTTGGCTCCGATTTTGGGGATGAATTCGGCATCCGGGTTCTTCTTGGGATCGTCGGTGTACAACCCGTTTTCATCCTTGACGAAGATGATGTTCCTGGACCCGATGAGATCGGCAACGAGCACGAGGCCCACATCGGTTCTGTGGATGGGGATACGGCCGGTCTTGGGACGCATGGCGAAATAATCGTACGGCGGCATGCCGTGCATGACCGGGATGATGTTCTCGGCAAAATAGGCAGGGAGTTTGACGATGTCGCTGTGAGAGATTTTCACGCCCCCCCAGGGAGACAGAAGGGTGGCCAGCATGAGGGCGTTCTGGTCGGAGATGGTGCTTCCGAACTTGGCGATGACGCCTGTGGGCATGCCCAGTTCCAGGCCGATGGTGTAGATGTGACGGCTCCGGGTGCCGCCACCCGTGGTGATGAGCATCTTGTGCTTGATCCGGTTGTCCGCAATCTCCCGGATGATCCCGGGCAGGGCCTTGGCTCCCCTGTCACACACGGATTGCCCGCCGATCTTCATGAGGCAGACGTCCGGATACAACCGTTCCTGGGGAGCCACCTCCAGGGTTTCGAGAAAGCTCTTGCTGACAAGGCTTTCTCCCATGAGCCTGCTTTTGACATGCAGCCTTTTACCGTCTTTTTCTCGTACAAGTGACATGGGTTCTCCTCATAGGTGTTCAAGATTGGATGAGTGGGCGGGTGAGGATGGACGATGGTGTTGGAAATAGTATTGGTTCATCCGGGAACAGCAAACTTTCTGGCCGGCAGTTGTCAGTTCCTTTTGAGAGACAAGAACATCGAAGGAGCGTTTCCCGTTCTCGTTCATGAGGGTGGGACGGGGCCAGTGGGGCGGAATTGTTTGAAACCCTCCCCCAGCCCCTCCCTGAACTACGGGAGGGGGGCTACAGCGTGCGTGTATTCGCTCTCTCCGGGATACGCCGGAAGATGTTTGCCGGCAAATGTTGTCTACGGGCAGCTGGGGGCATAATGCAAAGAGCATTTCCGACGGATGAGCCATATTTTGGTTATATGTTTTCTCTTGTAGGTGCAGGCAATGTGTGAAGCGACACATTGCCTGCGTGAGGGTGTTGTGGTGGTTATTCCGCTTCGGTATCCTGATGCTTTTCACCCAGGCGCAGGGGAACGAGTTCAGCTTCCAAGGCTTCGGCAAGGTGCTCGAGTTCGGACATGCGCAGGTGATCTGCATAGATCTTCAGGTTGCAGTCGGCAACAGCCACGACGCGGTACCTGGGTTTCTTCTCGCCTTCAGCTGTTTTTCTGCGGGCACGGTAAAAGATTTTTCCAGACATTGCGACCTCCTTGTTGGGGGGTTATTCTGACAGGGTTATTGTTGTGATAGGCATGAAACGGTGAAAAGGGAAGGGGTGGAAGAGAGAACAAGGTCTGATGACCGAGACATCAAAGCCGTCATCCCGGACTTGATCCGGGATCTTTGGGTATGTGGTCCATACGTTGGCATCCGGGGCAGTCTTTATGGCGTCCAAGATCCCGGCCTGCGCCGGGATGACTGCAAGAAGCGCAAATAGGTCTCCAGTGGTGAGAATTGTTTGCAGGATTCGAGAGAAATCATACACCCTTATCCAGGATACTCACCCCGTGGGACGGGCAATCCACACGGACCCGGTCCCCCACGCAGATGCCCAGGGTTTCGAAATCATTGTGAGGAATGCGTACGCTCACGGGAACGCCCATATCCACGAGGGCCCGGATGTGCCTGCCTTCCCGTGTCAATTGCATGACCATGCCCGAGGGGATGGCCGTGGCGATTTCGCCCGTGGCAGCGGGAGAAAGCCTGATGGATTGGGGGGCGATGGCTACCTTGACCGTGCCCCGGACATCCCTGGGAAGAGGGATGGATACCTTGTCGGCCAGTCGGGCCATGGGGGTGCCGTCGCGATCATAGGCCTCACCGCTGAAGATGTTCTCGTGGGTGGACGCGCTTCTGCGACCGTCAAAGAGAAAGATCGTCTCCTGGGCCAATCGGGAGACCTGGAGCATGTCGTGGGTGCACAGGATGATGGACATGTTTTTCTCCCTGTGCACACTGGTAATGATGTTTTCGATGGCGATCTGGTTCTCCACGTCCACGCTGGCCGTTGGCTCGTCGAAAAGCAGTACCCTGGGTGAACAGGCAAGGGCGCGGGCTATGGCCAGCCTCTGGGTCTCGCCGCCCGAGAGGTGATGTCCTCGCTCGTGGATGAACGAGCGCATGCCCACGAGATCCAGGCTCTCCTCCACGATGCGTTGACGCTGGCGTGGGGGTATTCCTCTGACCTTGAGGCCGTACTCCACGTTCTTGAACACCGAGGTGCTGAACAAAATGGGGTGCTGGTCCACCAGAATGACTTCCCGGCGCAGGGCAAGAAGATGTCCCGGATGGGGGCGCACGACCTTGTCCCGGTACCAGAGATTGCCGCTCGACGGGGAGTCCAGAAAGGCCAGCAGGGACAGCAGAGTGGACTTGCCCGATCCGTTGGGGCCGAGGAGCCCGTAGATCATCCCTTCCTGAATATGGAGTTCGTCCATATTCAGGACTGTCCGTTCGCCGTAGGTCTTGCGCAGATTGCGCGCCGCATAGAGCATCAGTTCCTCCCCCTGCCCTGAAAAAGATTCAGGATGACGTTGACCAGCAGGCTGATGGACATGAGCACCAGCCCCAGGGCCACGGCCAGGACGAATTCGCCCTTGTCGTATTCCAGGGCCATGGCCGTTGTCATGGTCCGCGTGAAGCCTCGGGCATTGCCGCCGAGCATCATGCTGATGCCGATTTCCGAGATGACCCGGCCAAATGCCGCCACTACGGCGTCCATGATGCCGAACCGGGCCTCGCGCAGGATGACCAGGGCTGTCTGAAATCTGGTCGCTCCCAAGGTCATGGCCGTTTTCCGGTACCGGGTATCGATGCGGCTGATAGCCGAAAGGGTGAAGGTGGCCACCACGGGAAGGATGAGCAGAACCTGGCCGATGATCATGGCCTTGGGGGTGTACAGGAGATCCAGGGAGCCCAGAATGCCTCTTCTGGAGATGAACGAATACACGAACAGGGCGATGACCACGGTGGGCAGGGCCAGCAGGGTGTTTAGCAGAGTGACCACGGGCCGTTTGCCGGGAAAATCTCTGATGCCCACGGCAAAACCCAGGGGAATGCCGAAACAGGCGGCGATCAGAGTCGATGAGATGCTCACCTTGAGGGAGACCCCCACGATCTCGACCAGTTCCGGGTCGAGATCCCGCATGAGGCTCAGGGCGGAGACGAGGCTGTCGGTGAAGAAGTTCATGGGAGCTCGGGGGCAGAT
>CAYWJL010000299.1:0-3451 GCA_964458145.1 uncultured Desulfovibrionales bacterium
TTTGAGCTGCTATTGTAAGCTATCTCGGTCTGTTATCTTGGTCCGACCCCGATAAGCCTCACAGAAAGTCAAATTGTCAAAAGTTGTGAAGTCAAATTGTCAGGAAATTTGTAACAGCTTGGAAAGTAATATGTTTATCTGCATGGGTTTGGCGCTCAGATTATGATTTCACTTCCCTATTCGTCCATGAACTCCCGCGCCTTATCGAATAGTTCCTCCACCATCTCAAGGGGAGGCTCCTGGGCCTGGGCAAGTCCAACCGCTCTTGTGATTACGGCGGCGTCTTCATGTGTCAGCACTCCGGCGGGCACGGCTGTTGAGTAGATCCACAATGTGGCGTTTTCAGGGGTGACAGCCTGGTTTTCCCCTGCCATATCAGCTGCCGCCGTGAGCAGTGCCGTGCAGATTAGATCAAGGGCGCTTGAGGCCATTTCCTGATCAAGAAGCAGACGGGCAGCCTTCAATTTTTCCCGGGCGATTCTTCCCAGTCTTGAGGGCTGGCCTGTGGCCTGATCTTCACGGGCATCAAAATAGGTTTGTGTGATTGAGAGAGGGGATTTGTCTCCAAGTCGCTGTAGCCCCTTCAAAGTTGTCTGATCGATAAGGGCTGTTGGTACAGTCTCAGATAATTCCTCGGCCAGGCGGTCATCCCTGTCTTCAACCCTGTCCAGCACGGCTATGAGGCCTCCCCCCGATCCCATGATACGTTCAATCCTTGGTCCGAACTGTTCCTGCAGGGTATTTATGACCTGCGTTAATTTCTTCTCAAGTTTTTCTCTTTTTTGAACTTCTTCGGGATTGTTTGATTCCGGATCAGGTGAAGGAGCCGGCTTGACTTCATCGTCTTCTTTTTCGGTATCCCCGGGGACGACTTCCTGCAGATCCTTGAGCAGGGTTTCAAGGAGTTTTGCGGATACACCTACAACATCTTCAGTGGCGTCTTCCTTGATTACATTATCAAAGAGGTTCTGTTTGTTTTTGACAAGTGAAAATACATGATTTTCATAGCCGTCAGCAGCAATCATTGTGATTATCTGAACTGTTCTTGTCTGTCCAAGGCGGTGAATCCGTGCATTGCGCTGTTCGAGTACTGCCGGATTCCAGGGAACGTCCATGTTGATAAGCACAGAGCCGCTTTGCAGGTTAAGGCCGACACCACCTGCGTCTGTGGAAACAAATACCTGAACCGAGTCGTCTTCACGAAATGTATCCATGAGCTGGCCGCGTTTGGCTGTGGGAATGCCGCCGTGCAGACGCACTGATCCGATTTTCATTCTTCGCAGTCGCTCTTCAATCATTCTGGTCATCATCTCCCATTGAGAAAAGACCACTGCCTTGCGGTTGGAATTCAGGCAAAGTTCTTCAAGAAGGCTCTCCAGTTCGTCAAGCTTGGGAGAACCTTTGGTTTCCTTGTCAACCAGACCGGCTGCATCGCAGGCCATGCGCGCCTGCTGAAGGGAGGCAAGAAGTGTGTTCTGCTCAGAGGGTGTCAACGGTCTTTTTGCTGCAATCTGGGCCATTCTTCCGGCAGCTGCCATGGCCGAATCGTGAAGGTCTACCTGAGCCGAAGTCATGGGAACGTCAATGCGCTGGGTGATGCGCTCGGGAAGTTGGCTGCTTACAAGTGACCGGTCTCTTCTGAGCATCACCGGAGCAAGTCGTTTTCTGAGCAGGGAAAGATTGCGGTAACCAAGAATTTTGCCCCGCTGGTCGGTAATGTGAAAATCAACCATATACCGCCACAAAGGGCCAAGAACTTTGGGATCAACCACCTGCATCAGGCTGTAGAGATCTTCCAGGCGATTTTCCAGAGGCGTTCCCGAAAGTACAAAGGCGAATCGGGAATCAATTCTTTTCACGGCAGTGGATATCTGGGTACGCCAGTTTTTGATACGCTGGGCTTCATCCAGGATGAGCAGATCCGGATTCAGGGTGGAGTTAATCACATTAAGATCCCTGATCACCAGTTCGTAATTGACCACTACAAAATCCGTCTGGGATCGGTACTGAACACCCCGGGTAGTAACCGGCCCCTGTATCACCTGAACAGTTTTGTCTGTGAATTTTGTGATTTCTCGTGCCCATTGATGCTTAAGAGACGCCGGACAGACAATAAGGGTGCGTCGCACGCCGCTGTGCTCGCTCAGCCAGGCGGCAGCGGCAATTGACTGCAGGGTTTTCCCCAGACCCATATCATCGGCAAGCAGGGCTCTGCCCGTGCCTGCAAGAAATGCAACGCCATCGACCTGATAGGGATAGAGGCGGGCCTTTACCCCGGGAAGTTTGCCGCGTCCTGCCTTGATGGAAGAACTTATTTCGTTGGCTCTTGCCTGATGGGCGGCATCTGCAGCAAGTTGCAGTGCGTAATCCTGAGCGTCGGGGCCAATGTGCAGATCGGGATTGTTTTGAAGCAGCTCCCGCAGCCTGAAAAAATCGTCGGGCAGTCGTCCCTTGAATTCGCCTGAAGCCAGAAAATATTCATTCAGAACAGCGGCAAGAGAATCCTCTATTTTCCTTCCCCGGCAGAGCATAATTTGAGGGGCGTCATCTACATCCCAGGCAAGATAGATATAAGAGACAGGCGTTGGTGACTTGCAGAGCTTCTCATAATCGGTGCTCTTTTTTATTTTGTGCAGTACTGCCTCAATATGTTTGCAGGTGCCCAGCTGATTGGTTGTAAAATCAGGACATGTGCAGAGGTTGGCCCGTTTGTCCAGACTGCGGATTGTGACTTCATAATTCCGGGCCAGTCGGGCATTCTGGTTGATGGAAGCCGCCTGCCATGTGCCGAACCACACGTCGCCCCTTACATGCGCTACTCGTACCTCATTGATTCCCCTTTTGATTCTGTCACGCACAGCAGTGTCAGCAGCTGACATGAGTTTGTCGCTTTCAAGCTGCTTTTCCGAACAGGCGAAAAGTGCGGCTAAAATATGGCGGCAGGGCGGGCAGTTTTCATCTTCAGCGATTTCAATACAGTCACACTCGGCGCTTATTCCATCTTCTGACTTCCAGAGATTGACCTGAAAGAAAAATTCGTCTTTATCCTCATTTTCGCTGATTTCAGCGCTGAGAAAATCATTGTCAAAGTCCAGGCTGATTACCCTGTGTTCGCTGTAGCATAGGTGAGCGTCTTTGATGGTTTTGGGGTCGGCAATAGCCTGCATGTTTTCCTGGTCAAACAGGAAAGGGGCGTTCTGATTAAAAAGAGGGAAGGTGATTACGGACATGGGATTTACTCTTGCGTGTATGGATTGAGGTTTATTATCCGTTCAATATCTTTTCTGGCCTTGTTCATAAATGCGGGAAAGGCCTTTTGCAGTGGCTCGGTAAGCTCCATTTTCCAGGTGCTCAGTTCAAGGGGAGCTGTTCAGGATGATTCTGGGAACGCCTCCCAGTCTTCCCTGAAGGTAGCTTTTCCTGATGTCCTTGTCGTATCTGACATCCTTAT
>CAYWJL010000300.1:0-3436 GCA_964458145.1 uncultured Desulfovibrionales bacterium
GGTCTGTTTTTCAAGGCGGTTCGGGCCGTGCTCTGCCACCGGGCCGTGGCCACGGCCGTGGGCATCCCGGCCACGGCCATCTTCTACGTCATGCTTTTGATCGTGGGCCTGACCGTGACCGCGTCCCTGCGCAGCATCGGCGGGCTTCTGATCTATAGCCTGATCATCAACCCGGCCGCGGCCGCCTACCAGCTCTCCTACGACCTGAAGCGCATCTTTTTGCTGGCCGCCCTGTTCGGCCTGGCTTCCTGCTGGGTCGGCCTGCTGGTGTCCTACTGGCTGGACATCCCCTCGGGCGCGGGCATCGTCCTCGTCTCCGCCCTGGCAGGCAGAGACAGGATCAAGGAGGCGTATGCATTCGCCCTCGAGCAACATTTCCGATTTTTTTCCTATGGCGACGCCATGCTGATCCTGTAATCCGTTCCCACGTCCGTTCACCGATTCGTGCTTCGTGAGTGTTTGGTGACGGGTGTAAGAACGCATTGTCCCCACGTACACGCAACCCAAACCACCAAACGAGGATTCCCATGTCCAGAATCGTGATCCAGGAAGATCGGTGCAAGGGGTGCCTGCTCTGTACCCAGGTCTGTCCCACAGGCATCATGGTCCAGTCGAATCGCTTCAACCAGCAGTGCTACAAGGTTGCCGATGTTCCCGAGGACAAGATGGACCTTTGTAAAGGGTGTGCCTTCTGTGCCGAGATCTGTCCCGATTATGCCATCACCGTGTTTCGGACCAGAACCTCTCCCGAGAAAGGAGAAGCGTCATGACCCAGCAGACACCACAACGCATGTTTGTCAAAGGCAACGAAGCCATCGCCCGGGGTGCTCTGGCAGCCGGGTGCACGTGCTATTTCGGCTACCCCATCACCCCCCAGAACGACATCCCGGAATTCATGTCCAAGGCCATCCGCGAGAAGGGCGGCCAGTTCGTCCAGGCCGAAAGCGAGGTCGCTGCGGCCAACATGGTTCTCGGGGCCACGGCCTGCGGCGTCAGGGCCATGACCTCCTCGTCCAGCCCGGGCATCTCCCTCAAGCATGAGGCCATCTCCTACATGGCCGGGAGCGAACTCCCCGGGGTCATCGTGGACATGGTCCGCGGCGGACCGGGTCTGGGTGATATCGGCCCCTCCCAGGGCGACTATTTCCAGGCCACCCGCGGCGGCGGCCACGGTGACTACCGGTTGCTCGTCCTTGCCCCGGCCTCGGGACAGGAAGCCTATGACCTCACCATCAAGGCCTTTGATCTGGCCTTCAAATCCCGCAAGCCGGTCATGGTCCTGGGTGACGCCATTCTGGGCCAGATGAAGGAGCCCATCGTTCCCTGGACACCGGACAACCTCGATCCCGACGAAGCGGCCGACTGGCGTCTGGACGGTGCCGCCGGCAGGCCGCCGCGCCTGCACAAGTCCCTGTTCCTCCAGGAAGGGGAACTGGCCGCCCAGAACATCAAGCTTCAGGAAAAATACAAGGCCATGGAAGCGGAGATCGACTACGAATCCTTTCTGGTGGACGACGCCGAGCTGGTGGTGGTGGCCTTCGGGTCCATCGGCCGCATCGCCAAGTCCTCCATCCGCAAGCTCCGGTCCATGGGCAAGAAGGTCGGGCTCATCCGGCCCATCACCGTGTATCCCTTCCCGTCGGAAATCCTCAGGGAACTGGCCGAGCAGGGTAAGAAATTCCTGACCATCGAGCACAACATGGGTCAGATGGTCGAGGATGTCCGCCTGGCCATCCGCACCATCACGGATTCGGATTTTTACGGCTGCCTGCCCGGCAACCTGCCCACGCCCGATGATTTCGAAGAACCCATTCTCAAGGCACTGGAGGGATAACATGGAAGAACAACTCGTCTATACCCGTCCCGACGTCGTTGCCGACCGGGCCACCCACTATTGTCCCGGGTGCCATCACGGAACCATCCACAAACTGGTGGCCGAGGCCCTTATCGATCTGGACGTGGTGGACAGGACCATCTGCATCGGGTCCATCGGCTGCTCGGTGTTCATCTACAACTACCTGAACCTGGACACGGTGGAAGCACCCCACGGACGCGCTCCGGCCGTTGCCACCGGCGTCAAGCGGGCCCGACCCGACAACTTCGTGTTCTCCTATCAGGGAGACGGCGATCTGGCCTCCATCGGCATGGCCGAGATCATGCACTGCGCCAACCGGGGTGAAAACGTGTCCGTGGTCTTTGTGAACAACACGGTCTACGGCATGACCGGCGGCCAGATGGCCCCCACCACCCTCCTCGGCCAGCGGGCCACCACCTGCCCCTCGGGCCGGTGCGAAGAGCTCGAAGGACTGCCCATCAGAATGGCCGAGATCATCGGCGGCCTCGGGGCGACTGCCTATTCCGCCCGGGTGGCCGTGGACAGCATCAAGCATCTCAAGGCGGCCAAAAAGGCCCTGCGCAAGGCATTTGCCTGTCAGGTGGAGAAAAAGGGCTTCGGATTCGTGGAGTTTCTGGCCTCGTGTCCCACCAACTGGAAGATGACCCCCATCCAGGCCAACGAACGGATCGCCAAGGAAATGATCCCCCAATTCCCGCTGGGAACCTTCAAAGATACCACAGGGGAGGAATAATGAGCATATACAACGATGTGGTGATAGCAGGGTTCGGCGGCCAGGGCGTCATGCTCATCGGCAACCTTCTGGCCTATTCGGCCATGGAAGCAGGACTCAACGTCACCTACATGCCTGTCTACGGCCCGGAGATGCGGGGCGGAACCGCCAATTGCGCGGTGGTCATTTCCGATGACGACATCGGTTCCCCCATCATCCACAGTCCCATCAGCCTGATCATCATGAACCGTCCCTCATTGGACAAGTTCCAGCCCAGGATGCAGGATAACGGGATCATGGTCCTGAACACCTCCCTGGTGGAGGCCGACCTGGCCGATAAAGCACGGGTGAAGGCCTACGGCGTTCCCTGCAACGATATCGCCGACAGCCTCGGCAACACCCGCATGGCCAACATGGTGGCAGCAGGCGCCTATGCCCAGGCCACGGGCGTTCTGACCATTGAACAAATCCAGACCTGTCTGGAAAAGGTTATCTCCCCCCACTACGCCCACCTCATTCCCAAAAACAGCGAGGCCATTGCCGCGGGCGCGGCCCATGTGGCTGAGCACGGGACATTGTAAAAAGAAAACGCCGGTTCCTGCATGGGACCGGCGTTTTGGTTGGAAATTGGGTAACGCTTCAGGCAAGATGGAGGTTGCGGGGGGGTAATCGTTGTTTGAAGGATTGTTTTCCCTCGCCTCCCGGGGCTCGGTCAAACGGGCACGGCGCGCCGTGCCCCTACGGGGGAAGGCGGCATGCGGGGTATCAATTTCTAAAATTTCTAAAATTTCTTAAATTTCTTAAATTTCTAAATTTTCTACGACAATCATCCATGGAAATCTACGGCATCCTGGGCCATCCGGCCGGTC
>CAYWJL010000301.1:0-3435 GCA_964458145.1 uncultured Desulfovibrionales bacterium
TCGTGGCTTGTCTTGCCGATGACTTCGTTCCTGGTATAGCCGAGCGTCTCGAGGAAGGCATCATTGACATCCGAAAAGGTACGATCATGGGAGGAGACCGCCATGGGGGCAGCATTCATCCTGAAAAACCGGTCGAATTTCTGAAGGGCCTCCTGCTCGCGCGTGAGATCTTTGGACATACCGAAAATGCATTGTTTGCCATCCCACACGCCGTGCCAGATACGTGTTTCAACCGGGATGAGCCGCCCATGTCTGCCAAGAAGCGGCAGCGGGCACGTATCACTTTTCCCGCTGAACATGTCGGACAGAATCATCGCCGCTTCGTCGCGCACATATTCGGGATGGAGATCGATGACCCTTTTCCCGAGCAATTCTTCACGATCATATCCTAATTTTGACAAGGCAGCCGGATTTCCATACACGATATCGCCATTTTCAGAGGCTATCAAAACGATATCATCTATGGTCTCAGTAAATCGTCGAAAATTAGCTTCACGTTGCTGCAGCTCTCTTTCATTTTCCCTGCACTCCGTTATATCGATACCATAGCACACAATATAGTCGATACACCCATTCCGATCGAAATGCGGAGTTTTTGTTATCTCGATCAGACATTGCTTACCTCGTGCATCGGCAAGCCATTCTTCCGACGTGACTGTCCGACCGGATTCCAAAACCTCGCGGTTGGATGCCCGACACATCGCGGCCGCTTCTGCAGGAAGAAATTCCTCGAGCTTTCTGAATTCCAGTTCCTGCTTGGGCTTGCCCATAAAATCGGCATGCGCCCGATTGACTCTGCCATACGTATCCACACCCGACAAATACCACATCTGCACAGGTACCGTATCGATCAGCAGGGACTGCAGATCGAGGCGTTCATCGGGTGACAGGATATCATCTTCCGGCATCATTTGCTCTCCATACGACAATACTCCCCCTCCATGATAAGGGCTGTCGTTTTGCATAGATCCATTTGGGTTACAACGATTGTCGTAAACACGTCATCCCGGCGCAGGCCGGGATGACGATCAAAAAGACACGCGCCTTTTTGGGGACTTCTGATTACCAGTGCTCTGCCTTCAACCTGTCCGGATGCAATTCCTGCACTCGGCCTTGCTCCGGTAAAGGGCCTTGTCGGCACGTCCAACAAGTTCGGCCGGCGAATAGTCAAGATCCGGGATGACCGTGGCCACACCGATGCTCACGGTCACGATATCGCACACACGCGACGAAGCATGGGGTATGGCCAGGTTCCTGATGCGGGTCATGATCGTTTCCGCAACCTTCAGTGCCCCTTTGGCTTTTGTATCCGGAAGTATCATGACAAATTCCTCCCCCCCGAACCGTGCCGTTTTATCGGTCATTCTCCCTCCGGACTTTCTGATCTCTTCGGCAACAGCTTTGAGGCAGTCATCACCAGCCTGGTGCCCATAGCTGTCATTGTAGTTCTTGAAACAGTCTATATCGATCATGATCATGGAAAGGGGTTGTCCGGAACGCTGATGGCGCTTGCATTCGAATCCGAGGCAGCGGTCAAAATATCTCCGGTTGAACAGATGGGTGAGCCCATCCTGATTGGCGAGTTTCTCGATCCTTCTGTTGGTTTTTTTCAGATCGATTTCCATGCGATGGGTGTTCAGAATAATCAGAGCTCCTATGATTCCCACGACACTCAGAATGATCAGAATCAACACAAAAACCTGCATTCCGCCCGAACCCATGAACGAAGTAGCCTGGTTTTGAAATGGAGTAATGGCGATACGCATAAGGCTTGCAACAATGGCAAAGCCGAGCGTTGCCACGAGAAGCTGGTTCTGACTTCCGAGAACTTTTGGAAGATGCTTCACCGCAATAGAGAGAGACTCGCCAAAAAAGAAGATCATGATCAGACTGATGCAAACGATCCGCACCTGCATGTTGGGGAAAAAATACGTCGCCTGTATGAAAAAAAACAGAAAGAGAAGGATGAGCAGGCTATGCAGAAGCTTGCGGTTCAAACCGACGCCCGCGAACCGAGCCATCCCCACGTACAACATGAACGGCATGGCAACGACCAGCATATTCCCAACGATCACAGTCAAAAAATCCGGCAGGATCCCCCGCAGGGAAACCAAAATCGTACCAAGGCTGGTGCTCACAAATCCCAGGGTCCAATAATGAAATCCGGGATAGGTCTTCCTGGCCACGGAAAAATAGAGCATCACTCCGGAAAGGGTCAGGCAGGTTAACGCACCGAGAACCAGGGTGGTGAGCATATCCAGATGTGCAGTCATCGTTTGTTTCCGTCAGGCAGGCATGGTCGTTTCAGACAAAAACTGCTCACCTCTCTCCTCCTCGATGCGGGCAGCATTCCCATCACCATGCCATGCCCTCTGATGATCGAGGAGCCTTCGTACCAAGCCCGGGCATATCCTTCTGAAAACCCCCTTCCTGCACGCTGATCTCCACCCGGCGATTCTTCTGCTTGTTGGCCGCACTGGTGTTCTTGACCAGAGGAACCCGTTCACCACAACCCACGATTTCCAGACTGCGGGCATCGACGTTCGCATGCTCCGTCAACCAGGCCGCCACGCGGGCAGCCCGGCGCAGGCTGAGATCGAGATTGTAGTCGTCCCCTCCGTCACCATCGGTGTGTCCGGCAATGCGAACCGGCTTGTCACGAAGCAGGGGATCATGCAGGGCAGCACCCAGCTCCTGCAAAAGGGGCAGGGAGGATTTTCTGAGCACATCGGAGTTGGTGTCGAACTGGATACGCATCTGAACCCTGGGGGCCTGATCCGCCACATCGATCTCGATGGTCTCGGTCCCCCCGCCTTCAGGACGAACACGGATGGCCCGAATCATCTTCGATGGTGACAGACTCCGGTAACTGACCTGCGGTTTGGCAGTCAGGCCGTCGATAATGGCCTGCCTGTCCGAGGCAAAATAATCACCCGAGGCCCAGGCGGGCAGGGTCAGCAACAAAAAAGCGACGCACAACAAATATTTCATACCGACCTCCGCATGGTGTCTGAAAATAATTCGCCAGCAACATGATCTCCATGACTATCTCAGGCGATACGGGATCTCATGGTCATCTATCAATCACTATGACCGGAGATTCTTTACAGGGTGAAATCTTCGAGGGTCTCGAAAAAATCATCCAGCGTCTTCGCCCTGAGAGCCTTTTTCATGAGCACCTTCAGATTGTCTATGGACCGGATTTCTTCAAGAGCCTGGGAGATCTCGTCACTTCGAGTGTCGCCAAATTTTTCAACCAAAACATCCTGCAAGGCCTCCCGCAAAGCCTGGCATCCTACGGAGATACCCTTGCGCTCTCCCTGCTCCAACCCCTGCTCCAGCCCCTGCTCCAAGCCCTGTTCCAAGCCCTGTTCCAAGCCCTGTTCCAAGCCTTTCCTGATCCCTATTCGTTCTATGCTGGTTACGTACGGCATT
>CAYWJL010000302.1:0-3178 GCA_964458145.1 uncultured Desulfovibrionales bacterium
GAGATCATCTCTCCGTATATCTCGATGGTATGCTTGACCTCGATGGGATCATGATTCCTGGACAGATTGTCCTGGATCTGGAGCATGCACGCGGGACAGCCCGTGGCAACGATCTCGGCGTTGCTGGCAACGATATTGTCGCGTTTCTGCCGGCCGATACTCTTGGAAAGGTCATAGTGCTGCAGGTTGAAGCTGCCGCCGCAGCCGCAGCATCGGTCGGCGTCCGTCATTTCCTTGAGCTCGAAGTGAGGGTTGGCCTTGATCAGGGTTCGCGGCTGTGCGGCCACGCCCATGGATTTTTTCAGATGGCAGGGATCGTGGTAGGTCACGGTCCGTCCGCCGTGTTCGGGCAGCTCGGGGGCACTCACCCCGATGACGTCCACGAGAAAGGCGGAGATATCCATGGTCTTGTCGGAAATGGTTCTGATCTGCTCCTTTTCCAGCGAGGTGAAGCCCTGATCCATGAGGGGCCAGACTTCCTTGATGGTGGAGGTGCAGGTGGCGCATGCCGTGACCAGATAATCGAAGTCTTCCTGCAAGAACGCCTCGAGGTTCTTCCTAGTCAGGGATACATGGGTCTCGGTATCTCCGGAAGCCAGGGCCGGGATGCCGCAGCAGGCCTGACCTTCGGGCATGAAGATGCCAACGCCGTGATGGGTGAGCACCTTGATGCAGGTTTCGGCGATGTGCGGGTAGATCTTGTCCAGCATGCATCCTGGATAAAAGGCTACCTTGAGTCCGCTGGATCCGGCCGGGGTATTCATGGACTTGATTTTCCGGTGCAGGGATTTTTTGGCCAGGGCCGGGAAATGGCGTTCCCCGAGCATGGGCTTCAGCATGGCACACGATGCCGTGTGCACCACCGGGCTCTCCTTTTTCACGGCGATCCCCTGGAACATGGAGGCCATGTCCAGCAAGCGATTGAACAGCTTGGGCCGGGAAAGCATGCCCTTGAAGATGGCCTTTTTGGTGGGGGACAGCCCCACATATTTGGTCAGGATGGCTCGGGCGTTCAGGAAAATGTCCAGGATCTTGACTCCCGAGGGGCAGTTGGCCGCGCAGGAACCGCAGAGCAGACACTTGTCCAGGCTTTCCTTGACCTTTTTGGGGTCCTTGACCATCTCCTTGGCCAGATTTTCCAGCAGGATGATCTTGCCCCTGGCTACATCGGCCTCTTTCATGGTCTCGGCAAATACCGGACAGACCGCCTGACACAGACCGCAATGCATGCACACGGCCATCTGGTCGTCGAGTTCCTTGAGCATTCTGCTCAGTTCTTTCACGTCGTGTGACATGCTACCCTCCAATGATCTTGCCCGGGTTGAGGATGCCATTGGGGTCCAGAGATGTTTTCAGGTGGCGGCAGAATTCAATGGTCGATCTGGAAACCTCGTGCTCCATGAATTTGCTCTTGGCGATGCCGATGCCGTGTTCGCCGGAAAGGGTGCCTTGCAGGGCCAGGGCGTGTTCGAAGATCTCATCCACGGCCTGTTCGACCTTTTTGAACTCTTCCTTGTCCCGTTTGTCGCACAGAATGGTCGGGTGAAGATTGCCGTCACCCGCGTGGCCGAAGATACCGATGGGCAGATCGTGTTTTTTGGCAATGGCCCGAATGGCCGCAATCATGGCCGGAATCTGGCTGCGGGGGACGGTTGCGTCTTCGAGCACTGTTGTCGGTTTGAGCCGTGCAAGAGCGGGCAGTGCGTCACGCCTTGCCTGCCAGATGGCCGCCTTTTCCTGGGCGTTCTTGGCCGCGGTCACGCTCGAGGCTCCCTTCTTGGTGCACAGATTCATGACCTTCTGGGCCTCCTCTTCCACCTGGGCGGGATGGCCGTCCACTTCGATGAGCAGCAGGGCCTCGGCATCGGTGGGCAGCCCGGCCTTGGAGTAGTCTTCCACCGTGCGGATAGTGAAGTTGTCGAGAAATTCCAGGGTACAGGGAACGATTTTTTCGGAGATGATGGCGGATACGGTCTCCGATGCCTTGGCCATGTCGTCGAACACGGCGAGCATGGCCTTGGAGGCGGTCGGGGGCGGAACGAGTTTCAGGATGATCTGGTCAAAGACCCCCAGAGTCCCTTCCGAAGCGATCATCAGCCCGCCCAGATTGTACCCGGTCACGCATTTGACCGTGCGTGAGCCCGATTTGACCAGGTTCCCGTTCACATCCCAGAAATCCACACCCATGACGTAATCTTTGGTCACCCCGTACTTGAGGCCGCGAAGTCCGCCCGCGTTTTCAGCCACGTTGCAGCCCAGGGTGGATACAGCCATGCTCCCTGGGTCCGGGGGGTAGAAGAGTCCCTTTGCAGCTGCGGCAGCGGCGAATTTGGCCGTGACAACACCGGGCTGGACCACTGCGTACAGGTCGTTTTCGTTGATTTCCAGGATCTTGTTCAGCCCGTTGGTCAGAACCACCATGCCGTGGGTGGACGAGGGGATGGTCCCTCCGCTCAGATTGGTGCCCGAACCCCGGACGGTCATGGGGATCTTGTTTTCGTTACACAGCTTGACCACTTTGCCCAGGGTTTCACTGTTGATGGGACGGACCACCAGTTCGGGGACCACGCTTGCGAGGACGGCCGAATCATAGGAATAGGAGATACGGTCGACCTCGCTGTCCATGACGTTTTCGGCCCCGAGCAGGGTCCTTAATTCCTTGATGAGTGCTTTTGTTATCATGTCGAGTCTCTCCTGGGAGTGGTCGAAAATTCAGTGATGAATGTTGCGATTGGTACCGGTACGCGGGGGAACACCTGTCCCCCCACGTACTATGGTTTCAGACGCAAGGCTAGAGGATGACGCCGAATCCGGCACCCACGAACAGGAAGCCGAGGATGGCCGCTGCGATGAGATAATAGGTCAAGGGGATCAGGGTCTTGCGGATGATCTCACCTTCACGGTCCATGAGTCCCACAACGGCTGCGGCTGCAACAACGTTGTGCACGGTGATCATGTTACCGGCTGCTCCGCCCACGGCCTGCAGGGCCACGATAACGGACTGGGGCACGGCGATCTCCGTGGCCACACCGAACTGGAACAGGGAGAACATCATGTTACTGATGGTGTTGGAACCGGCGATGAACGCGCCGAGGGCACCGATAACAGCGGCAAAACCCGTCCATGCCTCACCCACCAGATGGGCCACGCCGGAGGCCAGTTCCAGGGGCATGCTTTC
>CAYWJL010000302.1:3188-3417 GCA_964458145.1 uncultured Desulfovibrionales bacterium
GGCCGCTCATGTTGGTGCCGGAGTTGATGAGCACGCGGACCATGGGAATGGCAAACCCCAGGGCAAAGGACGCCTGCAGCGTGGTCTTGAAAGCCGTCTTGGTGGCACCGCTCAGTTCTGTGGGCTTCATGCGCTGAATGAAATAGGCGCAGGCCACGGCCAGAACAAAGATGAATCCGGGGAGGTACAGGGGCTTGACCGTGTAGCCGATGCCTGTGCCGAATACGTT
>CAYWJL010000303.1:0-3405 GCA_964458145.1 uncultured Desulfovibrionales bacterium
GGCTCGGTCAGACAGTCAAACCGCCCAGAACGGGGCAAGCCGGCCACTCTCTTCCAGGTACTTGTACAAGAACACATTTGCCATGACACCGTTCGAGATACCCATTGACGAACTATCCAGAATAGCAATAGAAAATAGCGGCGAAAGCCGCTATTTTCGTTTCAGACATACTGCGGGGAAACCTATGGATATATCACACGAACTGGACGCCATGCAGATCGATGACGCTCTCTTTGCAGAGGCCTATGCATCTCTGAATGCCGTCAGACGGAGCGTGCTCAAAAAATGGATCGCCAGGTTCCATCTCTTCTGGGGAAGGGACAGGGTGAGGGAGCGATCCGAAACCATTTGCTGGGATCAGGGCTTTACCACCACCTCGGTCACCACGCCTCTGGACTGGTCCGTGGTAGTCCTTTCAGAAACATTTGCCTCTCCGGCTCAGCTGCTGGCAGTGATCATGCCCATGATTCTCTCCGGTACCAGGCATGTTTTCGTGGCTCGGGAAACCACCGGCACGGTTTCGTTTCCGGTCCCCCTCCTCGTCGCCATGGAGCTGGCCGGCCAGGAAAACGTTCTTGCTGCAGGGGCGGAACAGCTCGCCGCTGTGGTGGAGACGTTGCCGCAGGCATATGGACCCTGGGGGAAGGTGTTCTGTCTGGGAGAGCCTGCGTGCAAATCGTTGGCAAAAGATGGCGGGTCCGGTATGGAGCTGTGGTCATCCTGCCCTGACCGGCAGGCAGGGGTTTGGATCGATCCAACCGTGAGATGGGATCTGGAAACCATCGCCTGGACCCTGCAGGGCGTTCGGGTACATGTGGGGGGCGCGGTGCAAGGGGACCTTCCCGATGATTTCACGGTGCATGAGGAATCCCTGGAAGCGTTCATGCTTCATGATTTCGGGGTACTCTATCTTTCGCATGAGGATGGTCCCTCCCGCATTCCCATGGTTCCCATATTCGGCCCCGGGCAGGAGGGGGGATGGCTCTGGCCCGACATTACGCCCGGGACGTTTACCCGAACCACAGTCATCTGGCATGGCAATGATTTCGAACCCGACGAGGATACACATGGCCGCACCTGATTCCTATCTGAAAAAACTGCGCAACATCGGTATCATAGCCCACATCGATGCGGGCAAGACCACATTGACCGAGCGCATCCTGTTCTATACCGGGCGCATTCATCGCATGGGCGAGGTGCATGACGGCAGCGCCACCATGGATTTCATGCCTGAAGAGCAGGAGCGCGGGATCACCATTGCTTCGGCGTGTACCTCATGCCGGTGGGACGATCACGAGATCAACATCATCGATACGCCGGGCCACGTGGATTTCACCATCGAGGTGGACAGGTGTCTGCGGGTGCTGGACGGGGCTGTCGGGGTCTTCTGTGCCGTTGGCGGGGTGGAACCCCAGAGTGAAACCGTGTGGCGGCAATCCTCCAAATACAGGATTCCCAAGCTGGCCTTTGTGAACAAGATGGACCGGGCCGGTGCGGATTTTGCCGCGGTTCTGGAATCCATGCGGACCACGTTGGGTGTGGTTCCCCTGCCCCTGCAGATACCTGTGGGCGAGGGCAGTGACTTCGAGGCTGTCATCGATGTGCTGACCATGCGCAAGATCGTTTTTGATCAGGGTACACAGGGGGGGGAGTATGCCTTCCAAGCTCCGGACGGAGACACGGAAAATCTGGCTCTGCCCTGGCGGGAAAAGGTTCTGGAAATTCTTTCAGAGCAGGACGATGCCATCATGGAAGCCTATCTCGGCGGCGAGGAGATCGGTATCGATGTGCTGCATGATGCCATTCGCAAGGGAACCCTGGCCATGGATTTCGTGCCCGTGTTCGCGGGTTCGGCCCTCAAGAATATCGGGGTGCAGCCGTTTTTGGACGGGGTGAACCGGTATCTGCCCTCTCCCCTGGATGTCCCTCTTGTTCAGGGTATCGATCCCACGACCAAAAAGCCCAAGACCTTCAATCCCTCCCCCAAGGAGCCGCTTTCCGCCCTGGCCTTCAAAGTGAGCATGACCGGGGGCCGCAAGACCGTGCTCATGCGTATCTATTCCGGAACCATGGAGGCGGGACAGACCGTATACAATGCCACCCGGGACATGGACGAACGGGTGGCCAGGTTGTTCCTGCTCCATGCCGATCACAGGGAAAAACTCTCCCAGGCCCGGGCCGGTCAGATCGTTGCAGCTGCCGGCATGAAGAACACCAAGACTGCGGATACCTTGTGCTTTCGAACCGATCCTCTCATTCTGGAAAAGATCAGCGCCTACAAGCCGGTCATCTCTCTGGCTCTGGAACCCAAGAATGCCAGTGAAGAGGAAAAGCTGACCCAGGCCTTGGACAAGATACTTCAGGAGGATCCGACCCTGGTCTCGGACAGGGACAAGGATACCGATCAGATCATCCTTTCCGGCATGGGCGAGCTGCATCTGGACGTGGTTCTGGAGCGGCTCAGGCGTGAATTCAAGGTGGATATGCGCGCGGGCAATCCCCAGGTCGTGTTTCAGGAGACCATCGGCGGAAGCGGTGAGGCCGCGGCGGTCTTTGAAAAGGAACTCGGGGATACCTGGCACTACGGAAGCGTTCGTTTGGCCGTGGAATCCCGTGAACGTGGCAAGGGCAACCGTATCCTTTCCGAAGTGGATGAAGCGACCTGCTCGGCCACGTTTCTGGACGCGGCCGCCAAGGGCGTTGAAGACGGGCTTCAAAGCGGCGTTCTCAAGGGCTATCCGGTCCAGGATGTGCGGGTGAGGATTCTGGAGATACCCGATACGGACAAGCGCTGTACCGAGGTGGGGTTCCGCATGGCCGCGGTGGCAGCCCTCAAACAGGCTATGAGCGCTGCCAGGCCCTTGCTCCTGGAACCGATCATGGCCGTGGAGATCGGGGTTCCCGAGGAATTTGTGGGCGATTGCATTTCCCTTCTGGGCATAAAGGGTGCCCGGATCGAAAACATGTTCGATCGTGCCGGGCAAAAAACCGTCCAGGCCCTGGCCCCGCTGTGCAAGATGTTCGGTTTTTCCACGGCCCTGCGGTCAGCCACCCAGGGAAGAGCCGGGCTGTCCATGAGTTTCGAGCGGTTCGACGTTCTCGATTAGGTCTTCAATCTGAAAGTATTTTTATCAACCTTCCCGGACAAGTAAAGTCCGGGAAGGTTTTTTTGTGCGCTGCAGAAAGGGTGATGGTATTTTTCTGCCGATATGGTATGAAGAATTGAAGCTCTTCAGGCTATCGTCTGTTGTTATTCAAACTTGAGACACGCCGTCATTCCTGTAGGGGCGGATCTGTGTGTCCGCCCATTTTGTGCGTAGCGGTTACAGATGGGCAACGTGCTCCTAAACGGGCGGACACACAGGTCCGCCCCTACAGGGGATCTTGATTGAACGTGAATAGTTA
>CAYWJL010000304.1:0-1679 GCA_964458145.1 uncultured Desulfovibrionales bacterium
CATATGGAAAAAGGTCATGAAAAGGGAATTTTCATACGGGGATCGCTTTGTTGGGCTAGAGACAGAAAGCAGAAGACAGATAGTCCGAGGTCCGAGGTCCGAGGTCCGAAATCGGCAACCACCGTCATCCCGGACTTGATCCGGGATCTCTATGGGCCTGGTGTTGCCTTGACGTTTGAATCACGTTTTGGCTCTACAAGATCCCGGCCTGCGCCGGGATGACGGTAAAAGCCGAAACTCGGTTCAAATAATGGCAACTTTTTTCACGACCCGATAAACCGCGTAGAGTATGTGACGATATTTCAAGAACGTACTATATCCATCATCAACTCGGCTGTTACATTTCTGCCGGCAGACGATCCCGGTCAAAAATTCCCTAGATAATCACATCGAGAAATTCCGCGTCGGCGTCACCCAGTGCCCGCAGGGCATGGGGGGTGGTGGAGTCGAAATAGAAGCTGTCCCCGGGTTCCATGACAAAGACCTTGTCGCCGAGATGGATCTCGAGTTTGCCCTTGAGCATGTAGATGAATTCCTGGCCCTCGTGGTGGCTGTAGTTGAGGCTCTCCACATCCTTGGGCGGCACCCTGATGGAAAAAGGTTCCATCTTGCGATCCAGAAAACGGTAGGCAAGGCTCTTGTAGTCGTAGTCCTTGCGGCGCTCCACGGAAAGTCCCTTGCCGGACTTGACCATGGAGTAGTTGTGCAGATGGGCCTCGTCACCGGAAATGAGCACGGTCAGGTCGACATGGTACTTCTGGGCCACCCGGAACAGATAGCTCACCGGGATCTCCACGTCTCCGGATTCGAACTTCTCCACCTCATCCACACCGACACCCAGATCCCCGGCCATGGTTTCCACAGTCATGTCCATGGCATCACGAAGGCCTCTGAGTCGTGGCGCGATCTCCTTGTAAATGGGGGTCGCTTCTTCCATCGCGCATCTCCTTTGCGGTTGTCGTGCACACTGATCATACCCCAACGGTACGACCCGTTTTCATCACGTATATCCTCGTTCCCTGCGAAAGATGGGATAATTGCCCATCCCTGAGGGGAAATCAAGCTGAAACCCTGTTGCAACGCGTCGGATTGTGAGCTCCACAGCCGATCATGACAAGCAGGATCGGGTAAACGGGGGAAAACCTCCAGTGAAAACCGTTTCATGACAAAAATAAAGCCGGACCGGCAAACATTCCGGTCCGGCAACGATTCCATCTTGATACGCCTTTCCACGTCCCAGCAATCAAACAACGATCACGGAATTTTCGCTGTTCCCGTACGGGGTGGACACGAACTTGTCGGCATCGGCGTCGTTTTCCCACTCCTTCTCGTTCAAAAGATACCGAAACTGGTACTCATGATCGTTCTCGAGATCCAACGTGACTTTGAAACTCCCGTTCTTGAGACGGGTCATGGGGGTTGCGCTCTCGTCCCAATTGTTGAATTCACCCACCAAGCTTACAGACTTGGCATTGGGAGCCACTTCCGCCGGGACCCTGAAGGTCACCTTGCATATCGGTCTGGTTTTGAGATATTTTTTCTGGATGCTCATAGTCTTCTCCTTGTGGGGTCCAAACATTGGTACCTGTTTCAAGTCCTAACGAAGCAAACAATCGAATATAGGTCCGGGCCGACTTCTCCCATGATATGCTTCTGCCCGCAAATTGCGGCCACAGGGA
>CAYWJL010000304.1:1689-2025 GCA_964458145.1 uncultured Desulfovibrionales bacterium
CCGACTTCTCCCAGGAAAAATCGGCCCGCATGCCGTTGGCCCGGATCTTTTCCCAAACCATGGTATTTCGCCAGGCAGAAAGAGCCTGACGGATACCGGTCAGAAAACTTTCCGGAGTGGATTCGGCAAAAGTGAAGCCCGTGGAACCGGGATGGGGATGGGAAACGATGGTGTCGCTCAACCCGCCCACATCCGTGGCAACGGGCGGGGTTCCGTACCGCAGGCTGTAGAGTTGCGTGAGACCGCAGGGCTCGTAGCGGGAAGGCATGAGAAAAATGTCCGAACCGGCCTGGATCTGATGGGCGAGTTCCTCGGTATATCCCACATGGGCGCAGA
>CAYWJL010000304.1:2035-3405 GCA_964458145.1 uncultured Desulfovibrionales bacterium
GGGATATTTTTCCATCAGATCGAGAAGTCTGGCCTCGTGAGCGGGCTTGCCTTCCCCAAGAACCACCACCCCGACATTTTCATCCATGAGCTCATCCATGATGTCGAGGAGCAGATCGATCCCCTTTTGCCCGCGCAGCCGCCCGATGAACCCGAGAACGGGACGGTCCCGCAGGGCCGGGTCGAGCCTCATGAACCGGATCAGCTTTTCCTTGCAGGCTTCTTTGCCGGCCATGTTGTCGGCATCATACGTCTGTTCCAGATACTTGTCACTGGACGGGTCCCACACGGTATAGTCCACCCCGTTCAACACACCGACCAGGTCGTGACCCCGCTTGGCCAGGATGCCTTCCAGGCCGCAGCCGAAACGCGGCGTGACTATTTCCCCGGCATAGGTGGGACTGACCGTTGAGATGAGATCGGCATAGGCGATCCCGGCCTTGAGGAGGTTGAAGCTGTCGTGATACTCGGCACCGTCCATGTTCCAGGCTTCATGGGGAAGTCCGCTGTTCCAGAAGAGCCGATTGGAAAACCTTCCCTGGAAGGCCAGGTTATGGATGGTCATCACGGTCTTGACCGCTGCCCAGAACGGATTGTCTCTGCGCCAGAAATGAACATAGGCAGCTGCCAGGGCCGCGTGCCAGTCGTGTACATTGATGACCTGAACCGGAAATTTCAGATGCTCGATGGCAGACAGAGCGGCCTTACAGAAAATAATAAACCGCTCTCAATTGTCGAAATAATCGCCCTTGGCCGTACAATAATAATGACGACGATCAAAATACTCACCCCGATCGACGAAATAAACAGGCAACCCCTTGTAGTCGGCCAGATAGATATCCGTTGAGATCGACGGCCAGGGATATCCCACCGGACAATTTTCATACACCAGCCGCAAGGGAAAAGAGGCTGTGCACAACCGTCCGTACAGCGGTGTTATCACGGCGGTCGGCACACCCATGCGGTGCAAGGTCAGCGGAAGAATGCCCATGACATCGGCCAGTCCCCCTGATTTGGAAAAAGGGAACATCTCGGAAGCGATAAATATGAGCCGTGGAGGCTCCGTGGTCAGCATGTATGACCGCTCCTCGCAATTTGTGTCCAATGGGGGATTCTGCACCTGTCAGGTGCCGAAGAATCCTCCAGGGACATCGTTTGCCACAATGAAACCACGCTCGTCTGCAGGCCACAGGCCGCGGCCCCGTAGTACCGCCTGTCAGTCACCGGATTTTGTTACCCGATCCTCATGACAGGAAGATGACAGCCCGGGTTACAACCATTACAAGGATGGTATCATGAACAGACTGAACACCCCTGAACGAATGATCATCGTCCACCAGGGAGCTCTTGGCGACTTCCTCATGACCTGGC
>CAYWJL010000305.1:0-3397 GCA_964458145.1 uncultured Desulfovibrionales bacterium
GCGGTCTGCATGCTCTGGTCTTGATCGTCTCCATTGTCCGCATGGTTGCTCGCAACAAGTTCGACACGCGTATCGATATAGTCATGCAGACGGCTCTTTCGCATATTTTGTGGACCGTTTTTGTGCCGTTGAGCGGATTGTGGTGAGTCTGGATGAAACAGTTAAAGTGGGAACAGGTCGACTGGTCGACTCTGATCAAAAAAACTGGCAGACCATCCTGAAAAGAATGCAGAATAAGGGATCGGGACTGGGTGATCAGGAAAACACAGCCCTTGTCGGTTTTCTGTCCAGCGGTTCAGCCAGGGATGTCGGTTTTTGTCAATAATGGGCCCCTGGGCCGGTCAACCGTTTTTCAGGAGGAGATGCTATCGTGAATCTGTTTCGCTACCGCCGTTTGGCCCTGGCAGTACTCGTTGCCCTGATTACCATTGTTGGTCTGGTCACAATGCATGTGGTAGTTGGATATTTTCCCTGGCAGTCAGGTTCGTTTCCCGAGGATGTTTCCTGGAAAATGGTCAGCGCGGCCAGGATGCTGGGGGTGCTCGTCCCGCTTCTGATCATGGTTCAGGTGAGCCTTGTCGTCCGCATCCCTCTATGCAACGCCTTGTTCGGGCTTCCCGGATTGATCCGTGCTCACCGCATCCTGGCCGGAATCATCGTTGTCCTGGCACTTGGCCATTTTTTGCTGATCCTTGTTTCCGGTACCTCTCCGATGAATCCGATCTCCCTGGCCGACGTGCCCAGAATCATCGGGGCGCTCGCAGTTATTCTGGTTGTTTGTGGCCTGGGGGTCGCTTTCTTC
This sequence comes from uncultured Desulfovibrionales bacterium, assembly GCA_964458145.1. Taxonomy (GTDB): domain Bacteria; phylum Desulfobacterota; class Desulfovibrionia; order Desulfovibrionales; family Desulfomicrobiaceae; genus Desulfoplanes. The sequence goes on from CAYWJL010000305.1 coordinate 803, forward strand.
AGAGAGTCTCTGGGTATTGCCTACCACATCTGGTCCAGGCTCCATGGTCCGGTCATGATCCTGGCCACGGTCTTGATTTACGCGCATGTTTTCACGGTAGGCTATGCCTTTACGTCCTGGTCGGCGCGTTTGTTCATGATTGTGTTCATGGTGGCTACTCTGGGCGCGATCCTCTGGGGCAAGCTCGTCCGACCGTTTCTGATCCGTAAACGCACCTGGACCATCCGGTCCGTCACTCAGCCACATCCTGATGTCGTGGACCTGCAAATCATCCCTGAAACGTCCCGCCCATGGTCATACCACGCTGGACAATTCGCCTTCCTGACCTTTCTCGCTCCAGGATTGTCGCGTGAGGCACATCCTTTCACCATTGCCTCGGCACCTTCCTCCACGGGGTGCTTGCGCTTCCTGATCAAACAATGTGGTGATTTCACGACTCGTCTGTCACATCTTCGCCCAGCCGATAGGGTTCTCGTGGATGGCCCTTTTGGGAATTTCTCGCTCTTTTTCCAAAGCGAGAAAATGTTTTCGCGTTCCCTGGTATTCATAGCCGGAGGAATAGGTATTACTCCTTTCCTGGCCATGCTTGAAGCCTTGTCCCGAGCAAAACATGCTCCGCCCATCCTTTTGGTGTGGAGTGTCCAAAAAAAACAGGATCTTTTTTTGAGCGAACAATTCGCGGGATTCAGGCAGAGCATTCAGGAACTCGAGGTCCATTATTTCGTGACCAGAGATCCCAGTTATCAGGGAGCCACCCAGCGAATGAACACCCGGAGTCTGCGGCCTCTGCTCGAAGAATGGACCGATTCCCGGGTTTTTGTATGTGGCCCCCCGGGGATGAACAAATCGGTTCTTCGATCGCTCGAAGAATTGGGATTTGACAGTAAGCAGGTCATTACCGAGAGGTTTTCCCTTTAGTGCCTCACTCACGAAGGGGAAGCAAAGGGAAATCTGGTCTCTTGACCTGTCTATAGGTTCATAGTTCATGCATGGTGTCATCATGTCCAGGAACGAAACCGGAAAACTCAAAAAGCAGGGCGAAAAATCATGTCTACCATTGGAAGGTTAGCCAAAAAACACGGGCTGTCCCGCTCCACCCTGCTGTATTACGAGCGCATCGGATTGTTCTGTCCCAGCGAGTACACCAAGGGAGAATACCGGCACTACAACGCCAAGGATGACGCCCGGCTCGCAAGGATCTGTGAGCTCCGCAAGGCCGGGCTGTCGCTCAAGGATATAGGGCGCATCCTCGAGGAAGGGAGCGGGTCTCATATGACACGTGTCCTGGAAGACCGGTTGAGCGAGCTCAACGAAGAAATGAACGGTCTCAAGGAGCAACAGGTACTTGTGGCCGGCCTGCTTGCTCACGAAAAGTTACCTGCCGATAACGAGCTCATGGACAAGAAGACATGGGCGGTGCTGCTCAAGACCGCCGGATTCAGCGAAGAGGACATGCGCAACTGGCACATGCGGTTTGAACGGAGTGCGCCGGAGAAACACGACCGGTTTCTGCGCCATTTGCGTATCCCGGAACCGGACATCTCCGCCATCCGGGCCATGGCTGCAGCACCCCACGCAATATTCACCATCAACAGGGAGACCGGAAGATTCATGGAAGTCTTTTTCAAGCTCTACGAAGGATTGAAACGCGAAGGGCCGGGCAGTCTGGCCATGACCAGGCGGGCCTATGAGATGTGCACCGGGTTGCCGGACAAGCCTGCCGTATTGGAATTGGGTTGCGGTACGGGCGGAGCCACCATGGACCTGGCCCGGATCATGGACGGGACCATCGTTGCGACGGATGTTTATCAGCCGTTTCTCGACACGCTCATGCAGCGGGCCGAGGATCTGGGCGTATCCGATCGTGTGACAGCGCTCCCCAGGGACATGGGGGATCTCGATTTTGAACCCGCAGGTTTTGATCTGATCTGGTGCGAGGGGGCGGCCTATAGCATGGGAGTGGATAAGGCGCTTGCCTATTGGAAGCAATTCCTCAAGCCCGGTGGCTGCATGGTTATCAGCGACGCTGTCTGGCTGACCGACAACGCCCCTGACGAGGTCAATGGATTTTGGAAAGAGGCCTACCCGACCATGCGAACGGCCAGGGACAATGAAGAGGCCGCCGAAAAACTGGGATACGTGTCTCTCGGCCATTTTATCATCGACGATGCGTGCTGGAAGGATTTTTATGACGATGGGCAACAGCGCAGGAACAACGTGGAATCTGCATATGGCGATGACCCTGACGGCCGGGCCATCAGCGACAGCACCCGCCTGGAGATCGACTTGTACCGCCGCTATCCCGGCATGTTCGGGTATTGCATGCACGTGCTCAAAATCGAGGGAAGCTGACACCTGTTCATCAGACAGGCAACGCCCCTTGGATACGTTATCCTTGGGGCGTTCTTCGTTGCAGTGATCAAAGAGAAGGAGCAAGGGGGCAGGTCAGCTGGTCTCTCTTCCCTTTTCCCTTTTCGATCTTTGGTTCGCCAGGAGCCTTTTTTGCATATGGTATCCAGGTGGCATACGAGTGAATCCGGACAGTTCCGGCTATCAGGTCAATGAAAGTGTGACCCCGCCGGCTCCGGTCCTCCG
>CAYWJL010000306.1:0-3394 GCA_964458145.1 uncultured Desulfovibrionales bacterium
GACGTGTTCATGGATGTCGCCGGAAATGTGATCCCCGACAATGTGTTCAAGCCCCTGGTGGAAAACAGGAGTCTGGCCGTTCTTTTCATGTCCGTGCTGTTTGGTATCGCCCTGGCCAAAGGGAGTTCTGCCGGGCAAAAGACCGTGGTTGCCATGCTCGAGACCGTGCTTCACGCTTTCACCAGCATGGTCCAGGCGTCTTTGTATCTCCTTCCCTTTGCCCTGTACGCACTGGCCTTTGATTTTGTGGCCGACGCGGGCGTGGATCTGCTCATGGCCACACTGCGCCTGGTTTTCTGGCTGGTAGTGGCCATGCTGCCGGCGGGAGTGTTTGCCCTGTGCATTCTCAAGAAGCGTCTTCAGAGGTCCTGCGGGCAGATTATACGGGAATTCGGTTCCATCTTTCTGCTCTCCTTTTCCGCTCGAAGCAGTGTGATCTCCATGCCCATAGGACTCTCCATCCTTGGTTCCTGCAGGCGGTTGAACGCCGACAGAGCGGTGATGGTCTTTCCCTTTTCCCTGCTGGTCTGCCAGTATGCCTTTGCCGTGTTTTTCGCCATGACACCCGTGTTCATCGCCCAGGTATTCGGTGTCGAGTTGTCTTTGTTCCACTATGTCGCCATTGGAATGCTTGCCGTGCTGGCTACACTGGCGGCCATAGGAACCGTGGGCATGGCCTACGTGATGCTTCTTTCCATTGTCTGTGTCCCGCTGGGTCTCCCGGTGGATCCGGCCGTTCTGGTGGGACTCGCTGCCGTATCCATTGCCGGTCCCTTCATGGCAGGGGTGCAGGCCGTGTTCGGTTGCGGGGTGAGTGCCTTGCTGGCCGGGAGTGACCGCGATGGTGCCGACTGATGACCGATCACCAGAGACACATAACCTTTGAACGGATTTGCTTGGCCCATCCAGTGACGAGACCATAAAAAAAGGAACCCTGAAGCGTGATCAGGATTCCTTTTTTATGGTGAAACAACGTGTAATGAAAGGGGGGATTACACGTAGGCTTCTCGACTAGGATTTCTTGGATGTATCGTCGTCTTTTTTGTCCTTGTCAGGGGTGACGTCGATTTCTTCGGGTTCGTTGGTGGCCTTTTTGAAATTCTTGATGGCCCGTCCCATGCCTGAACCGATTTCAGGCAGTTTATTCGCCCCGAAAATGACCAGGACGATGACAAGAATGATGATGAGCTCTGGTATTCCTATTCCAAACATGATGTCCTCCTCGTGGAAAGAGAGAGCTTAATAGCTTGGAGTCGATTGCAGGTCAAGATGGATGGGCGGTCTTAAAACACTTTTCTCTTGAACCGGCTCGTGATAGATGCCCCGTTCATAGTGTGTGAAACTGCCGGGATCAGGGAGCCGATGTGTCGCCACGAGATAATCTAGTCAGGATGCCGGGGATCGGTTGCCGCTTCTACGCCCATGCTCATTGTCTGTTGGAGGAGATCCGAAATCCCGGCTACGATGCGTCGTGCATGTGCACCGTGCTCAAGAAGCTCGAGGACCATTTCGAGGATTTTGTGGATCGGGCCGACAAGTTCGGTATCGAGGAACTGACAGCCGCCATGATCTGGCCGCGATTCAGTGACAGGGCGCTTTTGGAAAATCAATGTCCTGATTTTTTGCCCGATCCCGAGGCAGGGCGGGGAGAATGCCTGTATCTGTATGAAAACGCCTGCGTCCTGCGATTTCCCCAATGTCCCGGGCGGTGCACCAGATTCGAGCCGTCATCAGATGATTCCCAAAGCGGGGATTTTTTTCATCCATAAGGATTGCATATGCTCAAAGACATGTTGATGTGCCATTTTCCGTCCATGCATCCGGACCTTGTGCCGTCGTATCTTCCCGCTTCCATCAAACTGATGGATCCCGGGTGCGCCGGACAGGCAGAGGATTCTGAAAACCGCTATTTCCGTTCTCCGGATTTGGTGTATGAAGGTCGCCTTGCCCGAAAATTTCTTGAAGACAGTCTGGAGTTCGGAGCTCAGTTCAAGCATGCCTCGGACGCAGCCTATTTTCAGGCCGGACAGATGAATGATTTCTTTTCCGGGAGTATGCAGGAGATCAAGTCTGAAATTCTTGCTCCCACAAAAGATGACTCCGAAGCCGTCAAGAAAAAAATGGCCGATGCCCAACTTCTGCTGCTGCTCGGATTCCATCTCGAGGAACAGATGCTGGAGCTTGGTTCCCTGCAGCACAAGATCAATACGTCCGTTCGTGATTTCGAGGAAAATCTGGGCATGAGCGAAGATGACCAATGCGGTTTCGGCCCGGATTTCTGCCGCAAAGATCAGGGGGGACTGCCGGGCCCAACCATGGACTGGCATCGGCTTGTGACGTCCTTTCTGCGGTTCATGCCTGAAAAGGCAGCTCTCGTGGTCAGCGATATTCTCATCCTGGCTGTCATGCAGGATAATGGCCTGGAACCGACCTCTGCCATGGAGAACCTGCCGGAATTGTTTCCCGGATGGGAGCCTCCCCAGGCCGTTACCTGTTCCCTGGATCTGATGACTGCCGGCAGGCTGGGAGAGTATGCCGGAATAAAGGTGCCTGAGGATCTTCGGGAAAAGGAAATAGCTCTTGTGGGGCTGACCCGAGGATAATCGGAACATGCACGATAGCGCCGCATAAAACTTTCATGCAACAACGGCCATATCCGATATCCGGATCCGGCCCATACCATACTATCAAGGAGGAACGTTTCATGGCCAAGGAAAAACTCGGTGAACGCATCAAGAAGTTTCGGGAGATGAATGAACTTACCCGTGAGGAACTCGCTCAGCGCAGTGGGCTGAGCCTGGATTTCATCACCGGCCTTGAAACGGAAAGCGAGTATCCTTCTCTAGGACCCCTACTCAAGGTAGCAAGGGCCCTTGGGGTGCGACTTGGAACGTTTCTCGACGACGAGGTCAGCAAGGACCCGTTGATCGTGCGCCTGGACGAGCGCAAGGAAGAATTGAGCATGCAGAGCCGCCAGGGCAAGTCAGTGGCCCTGCGTTTCTTCGGCCTGGGCAAGGGCAAGATCGATCGTCACATGGAACCGTTTTTCATCGAGATCCTGCCGGAATCGGGCAAGGACAAATCCCTGTCGTCGCACGAAGGTGAGGAATTCATCATTGTGGTCTCCGGCGAAGTGGAACTCATCTACGGGCAGGAGACAACCATCCTCAAGGCCGGGGACAGCATGTACTACAACTCCATCGTTCCCCACCACGTGGGATGCGCCGGGGACGAACCTGCGGAAATCTATGCTGTTCTGTATTTTCCGGAATAGGTCTGAGAATTTTGAAATTTGTATCTACTCAGCTGGGTTGCAACCGTTGGCGTAAACACGTCATCCCGGCGCAGGCCGGGATCTCCAGGGCCACGAGCATTGTCTGTCGAACAAGCGTCT
>CAYWJL010000307.1:0-3394 GCA_964458145.1 uncultured Desulfovibrionales bacterium
CATGTACAATGTAGCCCCCCTCCCGTAGTTCAGGGAGGGGCTGGGGGAGGGTTTCGAACAGATAGCTGTAGGGAGCGATAATACGACCCGCCCCTAACCCCGCCCTGGCCAGGGCGGGGGACCTATGCATCGATAAACCGAGCGAGTTCTGGTCCATGCGGTTCGAAAAAGGATTCCAATACCTCCCAGAAAAAAAGGGCGCTTATACGAATGACTCAAAAAAAGCCGGGCGAGGGTCGCCCCTGCCCGGCCTGTGGCTCAATGTGTGAGAAAGCCTCACCCCCGAAAATCGGCCTCGATCGCTTCGACTTCTGCCGGGGAGCAGGACGTCCGCACCCAGTCCGTAACCCGGTGATCCTCGCACACAAACGCAACCCGGGCATAGGCTCCCTCCACAGGATCATATTCGATCCAGATCATGGATTCGGGCTCGTACCCATACCATCGGTGCAGGGTCATGGCGATGATTCCCGGGCCTTCGGTGATGGGCAGGCCGCTGTCCCTGTTGTCCTCGCGTTCCGAGGCCATGACCAGGGTTGCGTCGGGTCCGGCAAAGATATCCAGATCGCATTTGCTGGCCACGGAAAATTCCGGAGCCACCCAGGTCATGGGTTTTATTTCTGTATGCCTGCTACCCATTACCGACTATTTTTCTTGTTCATGGCCTGCTTGAGGAGATCGCCCAGGCTGCCCATGGATGCCGGGGCTGCAGGTTTGTTGAAAGATTTCCATTCGCCGCTTTCCCGGGCATCGCCGGGAGTCAGGCTGATCTTGCGGTCAGCGGCATTGACCGTTTCAACCCGAACGGCCACGGTCTCTCCGACCTTTTTCTTTTCAAGATCCGAAGCGTTTTCCGATTTGCGGAGCAGAGACAGGGGCAAAAGTCCGGTGACTCCGGGTTCGAGCTGGATGAAATACCCGAAATTCTCCTTTTTCTCGATGATCCCCTGAACAGCCTGCCCCTTGGTGTATCTCTCGGCAACGTCAGCCCAGGGATCGCCATGGGTTTCCCGGATGCTCAGGGCGATGCGCCGTTTTTCCGGCTCGATACCCTTGATGATCACGGTGACGGCCTCGCCCGGTTTGACCTCGTCCTCGGGTTTCATGACCCGCTTGGTGTAGCTCATCTCGCTGATGTGCACGAGGCCTTCCACGCCGGGCACCAATTCCACAAAGGCTCCGAACGGGGCGCAGCGCATGACCTTGCCGACCACCTTGTCGCCGGGCTTGAACTGATTGGTGACCTCGTCCCAGGGGTCGCCCATGGCCTGTTTCATGGACAGAGAAAGTTTGAGCTGCCCGTTGTCCAGCTGATTGATGCCCAGCAAACGAACCTTGACGGTCTCATCCAGAGCCACCACGTCTTCGGGCCGTTCCACACGGGTCCAGGAGAGTTCGGAAATGTGAACCATGCCTTCCACGCCGGGAACGAGTTCCACAAACGCCCCGAATTCCTTGATCCGCACCACCTTGCCCTCGAGGATATCCCCCACAGCCACCTTTTCCAGGAATTCCTTGGCCGCTTCCTGCTGCTGAATTTCCAGGAGTTTGCGCCGGGACACCACGATGTTGCGGCCCTTTTCCTCGAGTTTGGTGATCAGAAATTCATAGGTGTTGCCGACAAAAACCTCGGTGTCTTCCACATAATGGTTGTTCATCTGACTGACCGGACAAAAGGCCCTGCGCTTCATCATCTGGACATTGAAACCGCCCTTGCAGGTTTCCATGACCTTACCTTCCACAGGCACCCCGCTCTCAAAGGCATCCGTCAGAAGATTGAGTCCTCCCACACCGGAAATGGCCTTGGACAGAACGATCTCGTTTTCCGTACGCTTGACCACGAACAGGGTCAGGCTGTCGCCCACTTCACAGGTCAGTGCGCCTTCGTCGTCAAGGAGTTCGTCCTTGTCCACGACACCGTCGATCTTGGTTCCGGTATCCACGAACACGCTCTTTTCTCCAATGGAAATGACCGTTCCCTGCAGTTGATCCCCTATCCGCACGGTGTCACCTGCACCCTCGGTATAGGATTCAAAAAGATCTGCAAAATTTTCTTCAGGCTGTACGGGGCTATCGTTCGTTGTGTCCTCAGACATGGATTCTACCTCTACCTGCAATTTTCTTGAAAGGGTTGTGTGCAAACGGGTCCTCAAACCTTGACCATGGCGGTTTTGTGCAATGGTGAGGCAGGTAGCACCACCCGGGACATGACGTCAAATGGAATTTATTGAGAAAATTTCAGAAATCGACTAGAGGTTGTCCCCATTCGTGCTCATTTTCCCTCCATCCCCCCTCTCAAGCAAAGAGAACATGCCATGGCCCCCAAACTCCTGCATATTTTTCGCAACACTCCCATGGGCAGGGAGACCTTTCTCCAATCCCTCTACTTCTGCCGGCAGATGCACCTGGATATCGACATCTATATCCCGGAGCAGAAAAAATTTCTCATGTATTTTGACAATGAAGTCATTCAGATCAATCTGGACGATTCCTATCTCTTTGCCCCGGCAACAGCCAGGGAGCATGCCGAAGCCCTGGTCCTTGAAAAGGAGCTCGACTACCGGTTCCTGACGCCCAAGGAAAAAACAGCCTCCACCCTGCCGGACATCCCGTCGGACTACACCTTCATGTGCCTGCCCCGCAGTGTGAGCGACCGGATCTCCAAAATCGGACTGGGCCATCTGGGTCCCAATGTCCGGGCCATTCTCAGGGCCACCCATTTTCCCGTGCTCATTCCCAGCTCGGTTCTCAAAAAATGGAAAAGCGTGACCGTGTTTTTCGGGGGGTCTGCCAATGCCCTGAATGCCTTGAAAGTCGGTATCTCCATCGCCAAAACCACCCTGGCCCCGCTGACGGTGTTCATCAAATCCGAAGGGAAAGACCTTGACGCCTACAAAGCCATCATTGAAAAGGCCGAGCTGCTGCAAGAACTGGATGAGTGCCGGGCCGTATGGTCCTTTTTTCCTGGCAATGCCTTGGAAAACGACCTGTACCCGGTTCCTCACGACGCATTGGTCATTGCCGGAGCCTACGGCCAGGGCGTGATCAAGACGGTCATGTTCGGGAGCAAAATGGAACTGTTGCAATCGACCCTGCCCAACAATTTTCTCATCGTCGGACCCGGATATACAGGATGAAACACGTTCACGACATCGACTACAGCGTCTACCTGGTCACGGACAGACCTCTGTGCCTGGGCCGGGATCTTCTGGACATCGTCGGGCAGGCAGTGCAAGCCGGAGCGGGCATAGTTCAGCTTCGGGAGAAACATGCCTCCACGCGGGAATTTGTGGAACTTGCCAGGGCGACCCTGAAAATCACCCGCAAGGCCGCCGTCCCACTGCTGATCAACGATCGTCTCGACGTGGCCCTGGCCGCTGACGCCGATGGTGTC
>CAYWJL010000308.1:0-2299 GCA_964458145.1 uncultured Desulfovibrionales bacterium
GGCCGGCGAGGGAGTTTCAAAGCGCCCAGAACGGGGCAAGCCAGCCATGAGAACAAATCAGCCCTGCACGAATAGCTACCCAGCCTTGCCAACTGGAACCGTGCATTCTATAAGAATGAACCGTTGAATCGTATTCAAGGCGCGGACTATGGCTCAACTCATATTCCCCACATCTACATTCGAGTTTGACACCAGAATCGAAATAATCAACCCCGGTCACATCAACAAGGAGTCAATGCTTTCATGATCCGTCACCTGACACGGATTCTCATTCCGCTCACATTGCTCCTGCTGCAGCCTGTTCCCCCCCTGCACGCTCAGACCGACCAGGTCGTTTTCAACCATCTTTCCGTGAAAGACGGGCTCTCCAACCCTATTGTCCACTCCATCGCCCAGGACAAATACGGTTTCATGTGGTTTGGCACCAGGAACAAATTGAACAGGTACGACGGGTATCGTTTCACCAGTTTTGAGCATGATCCTCCCGTCCATTCCGTGGGGCTGATCACTATCGGCAACGATGGCATCTGTTATGTGGGCACATGGGGCGACGGCATGAGCGTGTACGATCCCCATACGGGTCAGGTGCGCAATTACCTTCCCGACCCCGACAATCCCCACAGTATCGATGATGACCGCATCAATGCCTTTTGTCAGGACTCCGAGGGAATCGTCTGGGTTGGAACCTACAAGGGAGGGCTCAACCGTTTCGATCCTGTGACCGAACGTTTCCGGTCCTATCGGCATGCAAAGGACAATCCCCACTCCATCAGTCACAACCGGGTCCGGGCCATCGAGGAACTGCCCGACGGACGGCTTCTTGTGGGCACTGACAACGGGTTGAATCTTTTTGACAAAGATCGGGAACGATTCGAGACCCACTTTCCCGGCACCCAGATTCTGACTATCCATCAGGGGCCGGACAACACCATTTGGATCGGAACCCCTTCAGGGCTGGACAGATTCGATGTCGCCACAGGAACCCGTCACCCGGTCCTGCCCCGTGCCGGTACAAAGCATTCCCGGAAAACTTCGATCTCGGCCATCCTTCAGACCCGCAGCGGCGATCTTTGGGCCGGGGGGAGAGAGGGATTGTATCAGATCGATCCCCGGACAGACCTGATCATCCACCATTTCCGGCATGACCCGGCAGACCCGACCAGCCTCAGCCACAACGGCATACGGGCCCTGTACGAAGACCGGTCCGGCCTGATCTGGATCGGGACACGCGGGGGAGGGATCAACTATTTCAATCCCCATATCGTCTTTTCCGGCTGGAAAATAGATGCCTTCCCCCTGAACACGTCACCTTCGGGCAAGATCGAATCCGTTTTTCAAGACAGTACCGGGTGCTGCTGGATCGGACGGGACGATCTCATCCGCTTCGATCCTGCCCGCAACCGGGCAGAGATCATAGAACTCCCGACACAGGGATCGCGCACGTCACCGGTAACAGCCATAGTCGAAGAAAAAAACGGCGTCTTCTGGCTGGGCAATTTCAACGGCAATTTTTTTCGTTACGACACGCATTCAGGCACATTCCGTTCTTTTTCACTGCCCGCGAGCGTGCATCCGGTGGGGTATACGACCATCCGTTGCATGTTCATCGACTCCAGGCAGAGGCTCTGGCTGGGCACTTTTGGCAAGGGGCTTTTCGTCTTTGACCTGAAAACAGAAAGCCTTTCATCTCACTATCACCAGCCGCAGCAAGGAACACCTGCAGATTCCTCCATCAGCCACAATGAAATCTGGTCGATTTTTCAGGACGCGCAAGAACGCATCTGGATCGGAACCAGCGACGGGCTGAATCTCTACCATCCTGAACGCGATGGTTTTACCCGTTTTTTTTCCGATTACGTCAATGATATTCACGAAGACAAAGACGGCCGGATCTGGTTCGGCTCCCCAACCGGTCTGCACACCTTCAGGCCGGAACACCCGCAATCGACCCACCGGACATACACCACGGCCGACGGCCTCTCCAACGACATGGTGTTATCCGTCCTCGAAGACGCAAAGGGCTATTTCTGGTTGGGCACGGATTACGGACTCTCCAGATTTGATCGAAAACGAGAATTGTTCCGGAATTTCGACAGCAGGGACGGGTTGCTGGATTACACCTTTCATTCGGGCGTCTTTTCCCGGGGCGATGACGGGAAGATGCTCTTTGCCGGAGCCAACGGCATTTCAGTGGCAGATCCCTCCCGGATCGACACGCCACCTTCCATCCCAGAGGTTCGACTTACCTCGTTTCTGAAATACGAGCAGCCCGTGCATTTTGACAAACCTATGACGGAGA
>CAYWJL010000308.1:2357-3380 GCA_964458145.1 uncultured Desulfovibrionales bacterium
GTTCTTGATTATTACCGACCGGCAGACAACCGTTTTGCCTATCGGCTGGAAGGGTTTGACCGGGACTGGATCGCCGGCGGCAATCATAACCGGGCCACCTATACCAATCTGAACCCGGGATCATATACCTTCCACGTCATGGGCGCAGGCAGTGACGGAATATGGAACAGAGAAGGGGCCCGGTGTACCATCCGTATCGTCCCGCCATGGTGGGATGCAACATGGTTCAGGATAGTGGCGGTCGCAGCGGTCGCCCTCTTCCTGTTCGCTTTGTATCAATGGCGTGTCTGGGTATTGAAACAATCCCAAAAACGTCTGAAAAAGCTCGTTGCGGAACGCACCAGGGAACTGGCTGAGCGGAATGATGAGCTGGACCGCCTGGCAAATATGGATGGACTGACGCGAATAGCCAACAGACGGTATTTCGATCAGATCATGGCCAGGGAATGGAAACGGCTGGCCCGGGACAAAAAGCCCCTTTCCCTGCTGTTCATCGATCTGGATTATTTCAAACAATACAACGACCAATACGGCCATCAAGCCGGTGACGAATGCCTGAAACAGATAGGCAAGGTGCTGCACGAGCAGGCTCGCCGTCCCGCAGACCTGGCGGCCAGATACGGGGGCGAAGAGTTTGTGGTCCTGCTTCCCGATACCGATGCCCATGGGGCCCGGACCATTGCCGATTCTGTCAGAACATCACTCCTGAAATGCCGGATTCCCCACGAAGCATCACCCGTTGCAGACTGTCTCACCTGCAGCATAGGCGTGGCCACAGCCATTCCTACCGACACAATGTCCCTTGACGAGTTTATCGCCGAGGCCGACCAGGCATTGTATCTGGCCAAATCACAGGGGAGGAACAGGGTGCATCCTGCGGCATGAGGGACAATGGCTTACAACCGAAGGGCGCATCGACAATACGCTCAAACCGGATGAGCCAACGTTGTCACCTTTGAAATCGAATTTTCCCCTTTGCCGTCATCCCGGCGAGGGCCGGGATCTTGAACGTCACGGGCTATT
>CAYWJL010000309.1:0-3368 GCA_964458145.1 uncultured Desulfovibrionales bacterium
TTGCCGCGACCTGCTACGGCGTACTTGGTTACGGCAGGAAAACCTGCGTCCATGAGTGCCGCAAGAACATCATCAACTTTTTCCGGGCGTACGATCGCCCTCACCATGATCATCATCGTATATTTCTCCAGTAATTATAGGCTTGTTTGTAGATATTACGTTCGGGTAATTCGTGTTGTTCAGTGTCGGGTATCCAAAGATTGTTTTTTCTCGCCTCCCGGGGCTCGAAAAAACGGGCGATTCATGAATCGCCCCTACGCAAAAATGGAGCTGTGTCTCAGGGCGCATTCGTTAAAATAGCGCTACGTCTCAGGACAATGCCGTTGTAGGGGCAGGCCCCCGTGCCTGCCCTTTCAGGCATAGGGAACCATCTCCGATCCCTTCATCAGCTCGCAGCCAGCAGGCCGTAATCAAGCAGCAGCTGTTCCAGTTCCTCGATCTCCAGAGGCGTGGGGATGGTGAACATGGTGTTGGCGTCGATGGCCGCGGCAAGACCGCGATACACGTCGGCCTGGGGCACTCCGGGATTCCATTCGATGACGGTCTTTCTGTTGATCTCGGCACGCTGCACATCGTTGTCCCGGGGCACAAAATAGATCATCTGGGTATTCAGCTTCTTGGCCAGCTCCTCGATCATCTCCTTTTCGTTATCCACATTTCTGGAGTTGCAGATCAGGCCGCCGAGACGCACTGTTCCGGACTGGGCGTACTTCATGATCCCCTTGCAGATATTATTGGCCGCATACATGGCCATCATTTCACCGGAACAGACAATGTAAATTTCTTCGGCTTTTCCGTCACGGATAGGCATGGCAAACCCTCCGCAGACAACATCCCCAAGAACATCATAGAAGGCGTAATCCAGTCCTTCGCTTTCTTCATAGGCTCCCAGAGACTCCAGCATATTGATGGAAGTGATGATTCCGCGACCGGCACAGCCAACACCCGGTTCGGGTCCGCCCGATTCAACACACCAGGTGTCTCCGAACCCGGCCTTGCGGATATCATCAAGCTCTACGTCTTCCCCTTCTTCTCTCAGTGTATCCAGAACCGATTTCTGGGCCAGGCCGCCCAGAAGCAGACGTGTGGAGTCGGCTTTTGGATCACACCCGACCACCATGACCTTCCGGCCCATCTGGGAAAGACCCGCCACGGTATTCTGGGTTGTGGTGGACTTTCCGATACCGCCCTTGCCGTAGATGGCTACCTTTCTCATTGTTCCCATTGTTTGCTCCCGTTGTTGCAGTGAGTGATGGCTTCCTAACGGCAAGGGACGTGCCAATCGTGATAAAAATAAATTTAGTTCATATTTTTCATATAGTTAAGACGTTTCTGGCCCCGCAAAACAGCTCTTGTCTGCACCCTGCAAAAACACACAAAAATGTATCCTGGCACAATAATGTTTGTGTAGGTTGTTAAAACTACGCCCTCTGAAATGGCCTGTTCCCAAAGAATACCACCAATAATCAGCGTGGCACAGTAAATGCTTTTGAACATACATACAAACACACAAGGGAGTACCCAATGCTTATAGATACAACCCTTCGTGAAGGGGCCCAACTCTTTGGAAACTACATGACTTCTGCCGACAAACTGGAAATTGTACGGCAATTGGTGGAACTCGGCATCGAGGAAGTGGAGGTGGGATGGGTAGGACAGAAGGGGCTGGAATCGCTGATCAGCAAGATGAAACGCATGGCCGGCGGATCACTGCTGAGCGTGTGGTGCCCGTGCCGGGTACGCGACGTTTTCGAAGCCTCGGGGCTTGGGCTGGACAGGATCAATATAGGTGTTCCGGTTTCGGACCAGCATATCCGGTACCGGCTGAAGATGACCCGTGAAGAAGTGTACTCGAGGGTCGAATCCGTGCTCAAGACCGCTTTTGCGTGCGGATTCACCCATGTATCCCTGGGGCTGGAAGATTTCTCCCGGGCGGACCGGAATTTTGCCCTGGAATTGTCGGAATTTGCCGTACAACACGGCGTGCGCAGGGTTCGCCTTTCCGATACCCGGGGATTGTTCACGCCCATGGAAGTGCAGCGCGTTGTCTCTCTGTTCAGTGAAACCCTGGACGCTGCAATCGGCGTTCACTGTCACAATGATTTCGGCATGGCCACAGCCAACACCATCACGGCGCTGCAGTCGGGTGCATCGTGGGGAGATGTCTCGGTTCTGGGAATCGGGGAACGATCGGGAATCGCAGCCCTGGAGGAAATCGCCGGCTACCGGGCATTGCACAGCGGCGAGAGCATCTATCAGCTCAAGAACATCCGGCTTCTCTGCGATCTGGTTGCCCGTCATGCAAACCTGAACGTTTCACGGACAAAGCCCGTTGTGGGCCGGGACATTTTCGCTGCCGAATCCGGCCTCCATGTGCACGCGGCCTTCCACGACCCCACCATGTTCGAACCCTATGATCCCGGGCTGACCTCGTCTGCCAGAACCCTGGGGCTGGGAGCCAAAAGCGGTCTCGGTGCCATCCGGGAAGCCACGAAACAGCTGGGGCTGACCCTTCCCCCGGCAATACTGCACATGGTTCTTCACAAGGTACGTACGGTGTCGAGCAAGGCAGGCAGACCGCTGCATGTGTCGGAATTTCAGGACGTGGTCCTGAATCTGGCAGAAAAAAACCCTGTACACATGAATAACCGAGTCCGCGAAGGATCGTAGGGGCATCCCTTGCGGGTGCCCGACCCATCCACAGTCCCCGAGGTGGCTTTCCCCATGCACCATGCCTTTTTCTCTCTTCAGCTCACTCTGCGCGTGGCTTCCCTGGCCACGCTGATAGCCCTCGTCACCGGGGTGGGGCTGGCGTATCTCCTGAACCGGCGGGCCTTTCCCGGGCGGGACTGGCTGGATGCCCTGTGCACCCTGCCTCTGGTCATGCCGCCCACGGTGCTCGGGTACTATCTCATCGTGATCATAGGGCGCAACGGCGTACTGGGAGAATGGCTTCGAAAGACATGCGGCATATCCCTCATGTTCACCTGGCAGGGGGCCGTTGTGGCTGCAGCCGTGGTGGCCTTTCCCCTGGTATTCACCTCGGCCCGGGCGGCTCTGGAAGGGGTGGATCACGACCTGGAAAACGCCGCCCGCACCCTGGGGGTTTCCGAAACAGGAGTCTTTTTCCGGGTCTCCTTTCCCCTGGCCCTGCGTTCCATTCTGGCCGGGACCATGCTGGCCTTTGCCCGGGCCATGGGGGAATTCGGGGCCACTCTCATGGTGGCGGGCAACCTGCCGGGACGCACCCAGACCCTGTCACTGGCCGTGTACAGCGCGGTGCAGGCCGGAGAAGATCATCTGGCAAACAATCTTGTTCTCGTTATTTCAGGTCTTTGTGTTCTGATTCTCGTCATCACCGGAAAACT
>CAYWJL010000310.1:0-3012 GCA_964458145.1 uncultured Desulfovibrionales bacterium
GCCCGCGAGGCAGGGGCCGTGGTGGTGGAACGTACGGACACGGCAAACAGGGGGAAGGGGCAGGCCCTTAACTGGTTTTTGACCACCAGGAAGGATCTCTACCAGGACCTTGACGGGTTGACGATCATCGATGCGGACACCGAGCCGGACCCGGGTTTTCTGCGGGAGATGGCCCTTTCTCTCAGCGATCCCACCATCCAGGCGGTCCAGGGATACAACGGGGTGGCCAACCCCGGGACCAACTGGCGGACCGGACTGGTGGATGCGGCCTTCAACGTGTTCAATCATCTGCGCATGGCCGGATTGTCCGTGCTCGCCGGGACCTGTACCCTCAAGGGCAACGGTATGGGGTTTCGGACGGATCTCCTTGAACACTACGGCTGGCCCGCCCATTCCGTGGTAGAGGATATGGAATTTTCCGTGCTCCTGACCCTGGATGGGGTCCGGGTGGGCTACAATCCCAACGCTGTGATCCGCAGTCAGATGGTGGCTTCGGGCAGGAATGCGGCTTCCCAGCGTACCCGGTGGGAAGGGGGAAGGTTCACCGTCATCAGGTCGTTGCTCCCCGACTTACGCCGTATGTGGCGCGAGAACCCCGGCCCATCATCCCTGTTCTTCATCATCGATCTCCTGTTTCCGCCTCTGTCCCTGCATGTTCTCGTTCTGGCGCTGACCACCCTTTTTGTTCCCCTGTTCCTTCCCGAGGCCATACCCGGCTTGGCGTACGCCTGGTTCGTACTCATCGCCTATGTGCTCGCAGCTCAGGTCCAGCGCAGGGCTCCCCTGACCACCTGGTTGTATCTGGCCTCGGCGCCTGTGTTCATCCTCTGGAAGATACCCATCTACATCAAGGTTCTGATCGGCAGAAAGACCTCGACCTGGACCAGAACCACACGGGAGTAACATGGCCGTTTTGCAGACATCACCATCTCCCGAGACCCGCCTCGCCGGCGGAGGCAGACAACCCCGTGCCCACATGGGACTCTTTCCCTATATCGTTTTCACGATCATTCCTCTTGTGCTGCTGATTTTCATCGGCATGAGCTATGTCATCGTGACCAAGGCCGGGGAGTCCATGCTCATGGAGGTGGAAAAGCACCATGTGGAGGAAAGCAAGCATATCCAGGCCCAGGTGGAGGAGCGACTCGACGGCCTGGGCGCGAGCCTCGCCATGCTGGCAAGTAACGGTTTCGTGCACAAGGGAATACTCGAGCCGGGGGAGTTCGGCAGGGATCTGAAATTATTTTTCAGCGGGTTCAGGTTTCCCATGGTCGACCACGCGGCCGTGCGTCTCGTCGACGCAGACGGGGAAACGGTCGGGGGGAATTCGATCACTTTTCCTCGCGATGACATGCAGCGTATCTTCCAAAGACTCAAGCAGGGACGGCGGTGCTTGTGCATGGACGGGGAGGCCATTATGGCCGGAGCCCCCGTGTATATCGGCGGACGTCTTGTGGGCGGGGTGCTCGCTCGTGTGGGGGCATCCGTCTTCCGTGCCTTTTTCGGGATGAAATCGGACCTGGACAGTTTTGCCGTCATGAACTCACAGGGCACAATTCTTTTCAGCTCGGGCGAACCCCTGGTCGCGGGCGAGATGCTGCCCCGGGATCAGCCCGGCTGGTGCATCAACACCCTTCCTCTTGAAAAGTATGGAAATCTCGAGATCGCCGCGGTGCTCAGGGAGGTGGAAACCCCCAAATCGGTCCGGGATCTGCGAACCTACCTGATGCTGGGCATTCTGATCACCCTGATTTCCTTAACCGCTATCATTCTGTTCATGGCCCGGGAGATCGCCCGGCCCATCGGACTGCTTGCCGAGGGCATGGGGCTGATGACCCGGACCAGGGATCTGTCGGCACGCATTCCCGAAAGCGGACCCAGGGAACTGCAGGACATTGCCGAAAGATTCAATCTCCTTGCCGCCACCCTGCAATCCACCATGGTCTCCAGGTCCCATCTGGAGGAGCGGGTCCGGGAGCGGACACGTGAACTTCAGGAGATGCATTCCCACATGGTTCTCCAGGAAAAGATGGCCTCCATCGGGCAGCTTTCAGCGAGCATCTCCCACGAACTGAACAATCCCATCAATTTTGTGCAGACCAATGTCGTGGCTCTGGATGAGGCCTTCGAGGATCTTCTGGACCTGATCGCTGCGTACAGGGACCTGGTCGGCCGTATCCCTCCGGAGTCGGGTTTGTCCGATGATGTCGCCGGTATCGTTCGCAGGGAGGAGGATAGCCAGCTTGAGTTCATTCTCGAGGATATCCCCCAGCTTTTTGGTGAATGCCGGGACGGGTTCGACCGGATAGCCGCCATCATCCGGAGCATGAAGGAATTTTCCCATGTCAGCCACACGGATGCCCCGACATTTTTCGACGTGAACAAGGGGATCGCCAACACTCTGGTCATCACTCGGAACGTGTACAAGCACGTGGCCGAGGTAAAGACGGAACTGGGCGATATTCCGGAGATCCTGTGCCATGCGGACCAGTTGAACCAGGTTTTCTTGAACCTCATCGTCAACAGCGCCCAGTCCATCGAGGCGCAGAAAAAGGACGGTCTCGGGCTGATCGAGATCCGGACCTGGGCCGACGCCTCCCATGTCCACTGCTCCATCAGAGACGACGGGCCCGGGATACCCGAAGACATCCGTTCCCGCATATTCAATCCCTTTTTCACCACCAAGGAGGCCGGGCACGGTACCGGCCTCGGCCTGAGCATCAGCTACGATATCGTGGTCAAGAATCACCAGGGGACCCTGGACGTGGACTGCCCGGAAGAGGGCGGCACCGTCATGACCATGACCCTTCCCATCACCATCAACACCTCGGTTCAGGATCATGAAACCCATTGAAAGTTTTACCATATTGTTCGTGGATGACGAAGTGCCGGTGCTCAACTCCCTGCGGCGTTTTCTGCGCAAGGAAAAATACACGTCCCTGTTTGCCGAAAGCGGAGCCAGGGCGCTGGAACTGATCGAGCGTGCCCGCGCGGCTCACCCGGAAGCCACGC
>CAYWJL010000310.1:3022-3365 GCA_964458145.1 uncultured Desulfovibrionales bacterium
TCTCGGATCTGCGCATGCCCGAGATGGACGGGTTGAAGATGCGCTCCCAGGTCAAAGACATCTCTCCCGATACGGTGCGGATCATCCTGAGTGCCACCCGGGACATCGAGCAGGCCATCGAGGCCATCAACATGGGCGAGGTGTTCCGGTTCATTGCCAAGCCGTTCCAGCCCGACCAGTTCCGGAAGATCATCCAGGATGCCGTTGATTTCTACCGGATGAAAACCGAACACGACACTCTGGTCCGCAAGATCATCAAGAGCAACGAGGTGTTGCGCTCCCTCACCGATGCTCCGCGCGTGAGTCTGGAAAAACTCCGATTGATCACCGAGAACGCCCATGA
>CAYWJL010000311.1:0-3346 GCA_964458145.1 uncultured Desulfovibrionales bacterium
AACGGTCAATTACCGCGAAGCCTACGACATGTTCGCCCGCAACGGCATTCTCTTCAATCACGAGTCACCGCTGCGGGGCGAAACATTCGTCACCCGCAAGATCACTCGGGCAGCGGCCCGGATAAAACTCGGGTTGCAGGAATGTCTGTATCTGGGCAATCTCGACGCCAAACGAGACTGGGGACATGCACGGGATTACGTCCGCGCCATGTGGCTCATGCTCCAGCAGGACACGCCTGACGACTTTGTCATTGCCACGGGAGAGACCCATGCAGTCAGGGAATTCGTGCAAAAAAGCTTTGCCGAGCTTGCCATGCCCATTGTCTGGGAAGGTCAGGGCCTCGATGAGGTGGGCAGGGACGAACGGACCGGCAAGGCGCTGGTGCGCATCGACCCGAGATATTTCAGGCCCACGGAAGTGGACTTCCTCCTGGGTGATCCCACCAAGGCCAGGGAACAACTCGGCTGGGAACTGGAATCGGATTTCGACGGCCTCGTTAGGGAGATGATCCGGACCGATCTCAAGGAAGCCGACAGAGATAATTTGTGTCAAAAGGCCGGGTTTACCGTGCCCAACCACAACGAATGATCCAGCAGGGAGCTCTTCCTTGTTGCGCAAGGAAAACAAGGTACCATGTCTCCAGCCAGGCACTCCTCTCATGACGAAATCATGGCTACGCTCAAAGCATCCCTGGAAAATATGCAGGGACTTGCTGCCGCATTTGTGCACGGCTCCTTTGCCAAAGGAAGGATGCGTCCCCAAAGCGATATCGACGTAGCTCTGCTTCCGTATCCGGGCAAACATCCTTCGTCCCTGTCTCTTCTTCGCCTGGCCGGTGAACTGGAAGACAAAACCGGCTATCCCGTCCACTTCGGCATACTGTCGAGTGACAACCTGATTTTTGCCCGTGAAGTCATCTCATGCGGGCAAGAAATCTTCTGCCATGACCCGAACTATTGGGCTGAACGCAGGATGCACTTTCTTTCCATGTATGCGGACTTCAACATCAGTCGCAAACCGGTTCTGGAAGCCTACAGGAAATCATCATGACAATTGGTAGCGATGATATCGTCCTGAACAAAAGCGCAGTCATAGAACGCTGTTTACGACGCATCCAAGAGGAATACCGGGCATGTCCGCAACTGGATAATTTCACACATCTTGACGCCCTGACTCTCAATATTGAACGGGCATGCCAGGCAAGTATTGATTTAGCCATGCATGTCGTGGCACGAGAAAAACTGGGAATTCCTCAGTCCAATGCACAAGCATTCTCCCTCCTTGTGGCTGCAGGCATCATTGACGAACAACTGGGCACATCCCTCAGAGGAATGGCCGGATTCAGAAACATCTCCGTCCATTCCTACCAGGATCTCGATCAGGAGATCATCTTTTTCGTTGTCAGAGAAGGATACAAGGATCTCGTGGCGTTGTGCCGGGCCGTGGGCGTTCGCATACATCTCTGACAATCTATCCTCCCCCCTTTTCCACAGGCGATTTGATCATGAAACCTACCGATTCCATCTACGTTGCCGGTCACCGGGGCCTTGTGGGCTCGGCATTGTGCCGGGAACTCACCCGAAAAGGCTACTCGAACGTCATCACGCACACCCACAAGGAACTCGACCTGTGCAACCAGCAGGCAGTCAACGAGTTTTTCGCGAGCAACCGTCCTGATCACGTTTTTCTTGCCGCCGCCAAAGTCGGGGGCATCCATGCCAACGCCCCCTATCCGGCCCGGTTCATCTTCCAGAATCTGGCCATTGCCACCAACGTCATCGATGCGGCCTATCGCAACGGGGTGAAGAAACTCCTCTTCCTCGGGTCATCGTGCATTTACCCCAAACTGGCACCCCAACCCATCAAGGAAGACTACCTGCTCACCTCCGCCCTCGAACCCACCAACGAAGCCTATGCCATCGCCAAGATCGCCGGGCTCAAGATGTGCGAGTTCTACAACCAGGAATACGGCACCACCTACTGGTCGGCCATGCCCCCCAACCTGTACGGTCCGGGCGACAACTACGATCTCGAAACCAGCCACGTCCTCCCGGCCATGATTCGCAAATTCCACGAAGCCAGGCTGGCCGGCAACACCCCGGTCACCCTCTGGGGCACAGGGTCGCCCAAACGGGAATTCCTCCACGTGGATGACCTGGCCCGAGGCTGCGTCCATCTCATGGAACTTGAAAACACCCCTCCCCGACTGGTGAACATCGGCTGCGGCCAGGACCAGACCATCAAGGACCTCGCCCTCATGGTCCAGCACTGCGTGGGCCATACCGGCGAGATCATCTGGGACTCCGACAAGCCCGACGGCACCCCCCAAAAACTCCTGGACATCTCCAGGATCACCGCCCTGGGCTGGCACCCCGAAATCAACCTTCAGGAGGGCATTGCCGGGGTGTACGAAGAGTACGCTGCAAGGCAGTGACAAAAAAGCGGTATCGCGCAGAGGCGCTGTGACGCGGAGAAAAGATTGCAAGACAAGGGCATCCATGCCCCGGGTTCCAGGCCTATATGCATGAGCCAATCCTTGCCCCATCCCCCTGCTTCTCAGAACGCAACGCGTCCCCTCAAAAACGCCGTTATCGCCGCCTCTGGGTGAGCAACCACCAAGAGAATCATGAAAGATATCGAACTGTTGAAACGACAAATCATCGAACGTCTCCAAGGCCTTAATCCGGAAAAGGTTATTCTTTTCGGAAGTTATGCCTATGGAACCGCAAATGATGAAAGTGACCTGGATCTTTATGTAGTCACTCAAGACGATTTCATCCCAAAAAACTTCCAGGAAAAAACGCAGGTGCGCCTGAAAGTGTCACGAGCGCTCAGTGATCTTCAAAAAACGATCCCCATCGATATCATTACGCATACCCAAAAGATGCATACCAAGTTCATCAACCTGAACAGCTCGTTCGCCCGGGAAATCACTGAAAAAGGTATCAGGCTGATATGAGAGAAGAAATCGTCACAGAATGGCTCAAATCGGCACAACTCGACCTGGCAAGTGTCCATTACCTGATAGACAAAGAGCACCTCACTCCAGTTGTCGCATTTCATGCTCAGCAGGCCATCGAAAAAACGATAAAAGGATTGCTCGAGTCCAAAAACATCAAGGTACCGAAAACGCATAAACTCCAAACCTTATTCGCGCTGGCCCATGTTGATTTCAAATTCGATCATGATGTATTGATCATTCTTGATGACTTGTACATTGATGCACGTTATCCGGGCGAACTGGGTCTTCTTCCAGAAGGTGACCCAACCATTGCCGACGCCAAAAAATTTCAGCATTTTGCGGAGTTTGTTTTTGATACGGTATCCAACCAGCTAGCCATTGCA
>CAYWJL010000312.1:0-3346 GCA_964458145.1 uncultured Desulfovibrionales bacterium
GCGGGAAAGGGAATCATCCGCATCGTTGAGGAACGCTGGGGAAGAACCTGGGCATTGATTCTCATGGTGGACGCATTGCTGGCCACCTGGCTGGCGGCAGCAGCCCTGATGAAGGCATTGGTGGGGGTGACCGGGCTGGTGACGGGACTCTCCACGCCCTTGTGGGGACTGTTCTGGGCAGGACTGCTTGGATTTCTTCTGATTCGCGGCGGGTACGGGCTTCTGGAAAAGGCGAGTAAGGCACTCGTGGCCCTGGTGGTTCTCTGCTTTATGATCACGGCCATCAAGATACGACCGGACCTGGGGGCCATGGCTGCCGGACTCATTCCGACCTTCCCCGACCAGGGACAGGCCGCCCTGATGATGGCGGCCATCATGGGCGGAGCCGTGCACATCACCATCATCGCCATGCACAGCTACACCGTGAACCAGCGGGGATGGTCCACCCAAAATCTCCCTCTGGCCGCCATGGATACCTTTTTGAGCATGTTCGTGGCATTCGGCCTCTACAGCACGGCCATCTTCATCACCGGTGCGGCCTGGCTGCATCCCCGGGACATCGAGATCAGAACCGCCTTTGATCTGGCCCATGCCCTGACACCGGTTCTGGGTCCCTATGCAGGTCCCATCTTTCTGGTGGGTCTGTTTGCAGCCGTGCTCTCCACCATCACCCCGACCTTCATGGCAGGCGGTTTTTTTCTGGCCGATACCTTCGGATGGACCAGGGATCGGACCGATGATCGTTTCAAAAAGGCCATTCTCCTGGGCTGTCTGGTCAGCCTGGCAGGCCCCCTGCTTCCGGGCGGATGGCTGATCATGCTCGTGATCATGCTGGCCATGGGGCTCTGCGGCACCCCGCTGATCATCGGCATGAATCTGATCCTTTTGAACACGAAATCCTGGGCCGGCGACCACGCCAACGGCATCTTGGTCAATCTCCTGGGCGTGATCAGCCTGCTTCTGACAACCTTTCTGGCCGGGCGGTGGATTCTGGTCAAACTGGGGGTGACATCATGATGGCAGAGGATGCCTTCCCGGTCGAAACACTCATCGAGCGCAAAACCATCATCACGGGTGAAGTGAACACGGGCAAGACCACCCTGACCGGATTCTGGGGTGACGAACTCTGGGAATATATAGGCAAGCACATGCACACACCCAGTGTCGCCGTCCTGGACATGGCCCCCACCGTGCCCCCGGAACTGGCGAAACTCACCAAAGGCGGCCCCATAGGCGGTCATGCCATCTTCAACGATTTCACCCCGGACATTCTCTTCAAGGGCGGCATC
The DNA here is from genome assembly GCA_964458145.1 of uncultured Desulfovibrionales bacterium. Lineage (GTDB taxonomy): Bacteria > Desulfobacterota > Desulfovibrionia > Desulfovibrionales > Desulfomicrobiaceae > Desulfoplanes. Next base: position 1,290 of record CAYWJL010000312.1, read on the forward strand.
CACCCTCCCCGCCTCATGGGAACCTCGCCCAAACACATCATCACCCTGGCCCGGGAGAACAGACGCCACATCGAAAACTGGTTCAAGACATTGATAAACGGCGACAAGGTCGATCTTCTCATCGTCAACGACATGAGCATCTACCTCCAGACCGGCAAGGTGGACATCATGGCCGAGGTGCTCAACCGGGCCCATACCGTGATTGCCAACGGCTACAAGGGCAAAACCCTGGGCACCGACTCCATGAGCCGGACGGAAAAAAGACGCATGAACAGGATCGAATGGTATTTCGATAACATCGTACCCATGAGGCACAAGCCGAACTGGCCTTTTTGAACCCAGGAAATGTTTCGGGCTTGAGATGCTTGACTATGTGGTCACGTACCCCCTTACAACGTAAAAACGGTCTGGATACGGTCGTATCGTTCCGTGTGGACAGTTGATCCGAAACCAGGCATGTAACTATTTTTCACGGGATACCAGCAGATATAATACTTTTTCCAGAGCCATAACCGTTTTTCCCAAAAAAGCATGACTGAAACCACTACGTCCACTGCCCCGACACGACTCGCCGGATATGCCGAACTCGTCAGGCGATATCAACTCGATGCGCCTATGAATTGGCACCATTCTCGAGTGGCCACCAGCGGCATGCACAGGATCGAGTCGGTCGGGAACGAAATCAGGGAGATATACCCGCCCAAATACTGGCCCGGAGATACATTGGGTGCTCACCTGGAATTCGCATTGAAATACGATGGCACGAATCCAACCATCCTTGCGGCCCTGTTTCAGAAAATCAAGGAACAGGATTTCGTCGAATACGTTCGTTCCAAACCTACCGGCAAATATTCGCGTCGATTGTGGTATCTCTATGAATTCCTGACCCAAAAAAAACTTCCGTTGGAGGATGTGACACGGGGGAACTACATCGATCTACTCGAACCGGATGCGTACTACACCATACGTTCCCCCCGGCAAATTCGGCGTCACCGGATCAATGACAATCTGCTGGGTGATGCTCGCTTCTGCCCCATGGTTCGCCGCACAAAGGTCCTTCGCGATTTCGAAGCTGCCGATCTTCCGCAAAGATGCCGACATGTCATATCCGCCTATTCACCGGAACTGCTGCGTAGAGCACTTCATTACCTCTATTCCAAGGAAACGAAGTCGTCTTTTGCCATCGAGCATGTCACTCCCTCTTCGACCCGTACCGAACGCTTCATGGCCCTGCTCCTCAAGGCAGAGCAGGAAGATTTCTGCACAAAAACACACCTCATCGAACTCCAGAATCGTATTGTCGACCCACGCTTCCGGGATTCCGATTTTCGCACGACCCAGAACTATGTCGGTGAAACCATCGCATGGCATCAAGAGAGAATACATTTCGCCTGCCCCAAGCCCGACGATCTCCCCATCCTGATGGAAGGTCTGGTGGCAGCTCATGAACGTATGGACTCAAACGACGTGTCCCCCGTGATCCATGCGGCGGTCATAGCCTATGGATTTGTCTTCCTGCATCCCTTTGAGGACGGCAATGGTCGCATCCACCGATTCCTGATTCACAATATTCTTTCCCGCAGGGGTTTTACCCCGGAAGGAATCATCTTTCCGGTCTCGTCGTCCATGCTGAAACATCCAGCCGAGTACGATGCCTCTTTGGAGGCATTTTCACCCATGAACATGCCCTTGATTGAGTATGTAATCGACCAGGACGGGCACATGACCGTCCAAAATGAAACAGCAACATGGTACCGATATATTGACATGACACCCCAGGCCGAAGCGCTTTTCACATGTATCGACAGCACCATCGACACCGATCTTGCCGACGAACTGGCCTTTTTGGATAATTACGACAGGACCAGAAAAGCCCTCCAGGAGATCGTGGACATGCCGGACCGACAGATCGACCTCTTTATTCGTTTCTGTCTCCAGAACAACGCCCGTCTATCGTTGCGCAAGCGATCAAAATATTTTGATTTTTTATCAGACGAAGAGGTCGGTCGAATGGAGCAGGCCGTCAGGGACGCCTATCCGTACCGGTCATAGGTTAA
>CAYWJL010000313.1:0-3341 GCA_964458145.1 uncultured Desulfovibrionales bacterium
GAGCACAACCCCGAAAAGAGCCAGCCAGAGCTCGCGCTGACGCTTTTTCCGCTCTTGCTGAACATTGGGATGCAGACGTATGCTTTGGGGAGATTGGGGCATGGAATCAAGGGGGAGGGGTTGAAAACGGGAGAGCTTGCCTCATCAATACGAAAATTCCATCTCGAACCTGGTTTCCGGGACCAGGTCCCAGGACCAGAAAAACAGGGGTACGCGTATCCAGACGGGCACGTCCACACGGCTCATGGCCAGGGTGAGCCTGACAATATAGGTCGTTCCCTTCTGCACCCTGCTCCACGGTCCAAGAGGGGTGACCATGTGTTCCAGCCGCTCCTGGAAAACCCGGGCGAAATCGTCCAAGGGAAAGCGGATTTCCTCGCCGTCCATGGTCAGCACCCCTTCCTGTTTGAGGATATCTTCGCGGATATCACAGATGAAATCGTTCTCAACGAGAAATTCGTCCCACCACATGGAGCGTTTTCTGTACAAGGCGGCATGCCCGCTGAATCGTAGATTCAAACCCTCGCTCAGGGCTTGCTCGATGGCCGGGGCATCCTCGACCAGTACGCCGTAATGAACGGTCATGGTGCCATTGGTATTGTCCACCACAAGATCGTTCAGGACCAGGGACTGGGCCTGAACCCATGCGCCCCACCCAAGGACGAACACGGCACAGAGCATGACCACCCGCCATGTACGAGCCGGGAGTCGGGAAAATCCGGAAAACCTCTGTTCCGATACAATGTGCAACCAGGTGAACATCATAAAAAAATACTCCATCCCATCAACTTTGACAACCTCACGACATTCTCCTAGCAAACACCATGCTGCGCATTCAATACATCTTTGTGGGCAAACTCAAAAGCCCGTACTGGCGATCGGCGGCCGACCACTACGACACCCGGATCAAACGGTGGTACAAATGCCGGGAGACCATTGTCAGAGACGGCACCGGCAAGGACTCCGCCGAGAAGATCGCCCGTGAAGGCAGGGCCATTCTCGGCAAGGTAACTCCCGGGCATCTTGTCATCTGTCTTGACGAGCATGGCCAGACCATGACGTCCCCCAAGCTGGCAACCAGACTGCAGACCTGGTTCGAGCATCCGGCCAAGGCCCCCTGTTTCGTCATCGGCGGTGCCTACGGACTTGACAGGACCGTCCTCGATCGGGCGGACATCAAGCTCAGTTTCGGCCCCATGACCTTTCCCCACGAACTGGCCAGGGTCATGCTGTTCGAACAACTCTACCGGGCCGGAACCATCCTCAAGAACATCCCCTACCATCACGCCTGAAATCGATTATCCGGTTCTCACCCCATCTTGGCGTACACCCGCTCGTATCCGGCTCCCATCCGTTCCAGGGAGAAACGCTTTTTTCCCGTCTGAAAGGCAGTCTCTCCCATGCGCCGGCACCTGCTTGGGTGTTGGAGGAGGTCGATCACGTGTTCGACCAGCGCCTCCTCATCGCCCCGGGGAACCAGGACCCCGTTTTCTCCATCCCGGATCTGTTCCGGGATCCCGCCTGCATCAAAGGCCACACAAGGAAGTTGCTGGGCCATGGCCTCGAGAATGATCAGGGGGTGATTGTCTGCCAAGGTCGGATAGACGAGCAGGGTACACTCGGCCATGAGAGAGGCCAGAACATCGGGTGGAAGATAGGGAAGAATGGTCAGATCCCCCTGCTTTCCGGACCCGTTTCCCCCCACAAAAAAACCCTTGCAGTCAGGAACCCTCTTCTTGATGCGCTCCCACATGGACCGCCAGGACGCCCCCCCTTTGATCCGGGACGCTTCGCCGCCATGGGCCACGAACAGCAGGACCGGTGCCATTGTAAAACGATTGGGAACCAAAGATGTTCTGTCGGCAGACCACGGTACGCCATTGGGGACGACAAGAATCTTCAGTGCCGGAAAAACCTCTCGCGCCATGACAGCCATCCATCTGGACGGAGCCACCAGAATCGGATTGACCTCCAGAATCAATGTTCTGACAGCCCGGGCCTGTTGGGCACTGCCTGCCAGACCTTGCGGGCAGCTTCCGGCACATCCCTTTTGCCACCCCTCACAGGTAAGGGGAAAAGGGCACCCCCCGGTGAGCAGCCGCGCATCGTGCAGGGTGATCACCGGCCGGACCCTTTCACGCTTCAATCCCTGGAGCAAATCGATCCAGGAACCTGTGGAATGAACGTGGACGATCTCGCCCTCACCCCTTTCCCTGCCCACTGAACCGGACTGAACCAGCAAGCTCCCTGCATCGGAACCGTCAGCAATCTCGCAGGTCCTGCGAACTTTGATCCCGGCCTGCACACAATACGCTTCCAGGAGCCGGCTTATGCGTGCCGCCCCGCCCTGATAGTCGAGCAGAGAATGAAGTAGAATGGTCCGGTCCACAGGATCACCATCCATCCTGTTCCCCCGCCTCGATCATCTCGATCAGATCCTGCTTCAGAGCCCACATGATGACCAGATGCAAACGGTCTTCCGGCATATGGGCAAAGGCCCCTTGCAGATCGTTGACGATCCTTTGAGCGGAAACAGGCTTGCGGCAGAGAAACAGAAGACGTCTGACGATCTCCGGCGTGATCCAATCCTCCAGCCCCGCATAGATCACAAAGAAATCCTGCTCCCGGTACATGGCCTGACCGCACCGCGTCCATATGAAATTGTCCGACCATGAGAGCCCGGCCGTGCAATACTCGCTGAAGACGGTCCCGTAGGCCATATTCAGGGGATGACGGTTTGCAGCAGCTCCCTCATCCACAGGAATATCCCAAAGCTCGTCCCAGAGCTTCACATATCGGGCAGCAATACCTTCCCACGAAAAACGTGCAACCACACGCTCACGGGCAGCCTCGCCCATGCGCCTGCGCAATCCGCCATCACGGATCAACCGAATGAGGTCCCCGGCAAGCCTGGGGACGGAAACCGCGGTTCCCTGACTCAGCCACAAATGATAGTGAAAATCGCTGACCAGGGGCGCCATCTCGTCCACAAACCCGGTCCGCCCATTTCCCAGGGTGGGCACCAGCAATCCGGTTCCACCGTGGATCACGATGTCTCTGTATCCGTCGAAATCCGAGGCAATGACCGGCAAGCCCATGCTTCCGGCCTCCAACAGAGACAGGCCAAAGGTTTCCTGGGGGTTGTCGGCAAGGGAAACGAAAATATCCGCACCCGCGAACAGGCTTCTCTTGGTCCCTTCGTCAGGCGAGGGAATCAGATCCATGCGCAGCCCCATGTTCCGGGCCAGGGTCTTCAGGGTCCCGGGAAATTCATCATTGGGACCGACCCAGCCCGAGACGATCAATCGGATTTTGGATCGCCGGATCCCCTGGGAAAAAGC
>CAYWJL010000314.1:0-3333 GCA_964458145.1 uncultured Desulfovibrionales bacterium
TATTGATGTGCCGGCCGACCTCGACCAGTTTGGGAGAGATTATTCACATGGCGCAGTCATTGGTCGGGAATGTCTTGTCCAATTGGGACATCATCCCGCCAATGGAACTGGATCGCTCCACCAGGTATACGTAATATCCGGCATCCGCCAGATCCAGGGAGGCCTGCATGCCGGTGATCCCGCCACCGACGACCACGACTGCGCCGATCATGTTGTCCGCCATGGGAAAAACTCCGATTGGGAATGGATGAAATTTAAGAAATTTAAGAAATTTGAGAGATTTGTAACTCTCCGGGGAGTGAGGAACGTTATGGTGTGCCCAGGAAACGACAGTGCATTGTTACGAATTTTTTTGGTTGGTTGCCTTTAGGCTGAAACCAGGTTCGAGGCCCAGCTCCTCGGGTTCGGCCCCCATGCCCAGGCCCATGATCTGGGTCAGGAGGATGGGGGTGACAGGTGAAGGTTTTTCCGCCGATGGCAGGTTGCTGAATTGGAGATGGCAATAGGGGCAACCTGTGCACAGGTAATGGGCCCCGTGCTGTTCGGCCATGTCCATCTTCTTGCGGGTCAGGCTCAAGGAAAGATCGTTGTCGATCCCGAGGAGGGGGGCGCCGCAGCAATCGTATTTGGTGTCCCACCGGACGGGAATGCCTCCCGTGGCTTTGGCCAATTCCTCGAGCAGGGAGGGGGCGATGGCATCGTCGAACATGGTGATATCGCTCGGGCGCAGGGCGTGGCATCCGTAATGGACGGCAAGTCGCGTTTGGTCGAGAGGGGATTGCATGGCCTGGGCGATGGTGTCGATCCCGACCTCCTGATAGAGGACATTGAAGAGATGACGGATGCGGGTTTTGCCCTCGTAATGCAGACCCTCTTCGGCAAGCAGGGCGTTGGCTCTGGCCTTGAGGTCGGGGTCCTCGGTCATGGATTGTTCGGCCTTTTTCTACGTTCCGAAGCAGCACATGCACAGGGTGAGAACATCACGGCCTTGTGACTCGGCCAGGGCCAGATTTCTGGCGGCCGATGCCAGAAAAGCGATCCGGTTCAGATTGCGGAGGGGATAGCCGCAGCAGGTGAACTCGGGGATATCCATGACGGTCAGTCCGAGTTTGTCCAGGACCGTGCGGGCTGAACGCTCATATCCCTGGACACGGGCGGGAATCTGGCAGCCGAGAAAGAGTGCGTATTGGTTCATGGCAAAAAATCCTGGAGAGGACTGGGGGTTAGAGTGCACAGTGCACAATGCGCAGTGCGCAGGATGCAGGGGCCGGGAGGGTATCGAGGTGGACGAAAAGGACGTTGAATGCGTTTTTTTCTGCCTCAATCCAGTTTGATACGGACCGGTTTTTCGTCTGAATCGGCGTTCTTAACGGCCGCGTGTTTGAGGCGATAGAACAGGTCCACGATGCGTACATCCTGGGGGCAATGCTCCTGGCATTGGTAGCAGGTGGTGCATTTCCAGATCATGGCGGATTTGGAGCACATGTCCGTGAGCCCCAGGCCCAGGGAGCACATGATCTGGTGGGGGAGCATGCCCAATTCCTTTTGAGGATGCTCGTAGGCTGCCACCACCGGGCAGATGGTCGTGCAGTTCTGACAGACGAAGCAGTAGGAAAAGGTTTTGTTGCGGGACAGGCTGGCCGCATCCGGGTCTTCGTGTTCCTGAAGGAGAAGCGGGGCTTCCGGATCCATGAGGTCGTCAAAATTGTCCCGGACCCGGGCGAGTCCCCGGGTGCCGCCCTCGTCGATGGACCGTTTGGGTTCCGGGTCCTTGTTCAGGGCGGGAACACTGGCCAGGGGGGAGAGCAGCGACAGGGGGGTGTCACCCGTTTGGAGAATGGCTGTGCGCATGTCCATCCACAAGGTGGCCATGTCGATGCCCGACGGGCAGAGCTCGAAACAGCGTTCGCAGCTGGTGCACACGAAAATGCCCTCGGCAAGCTGCTTCCGGTCTTCGGGTGCAAGCTGTCCCGACGGCGACAGGCCCTTGATGAACTGCATCTTTTCACCGGGAAGAATGAGGGGATTGTTCAAGGCCCTGGCAGCGACCATGGCCGAACAATGTTGGCTGCAGACCCCGCAGTGGGTGCAGGCTGACGGGCCCATGGCCTGACGAACGGCCACTGCCGCAGGGTGGCTCCCGGGCCCCATGACGGCTCTGCTCAACAGACTCAAAGGGGTGGTCAGGATGTGCAGGAATTTGGTGAACGGCAGGGTTGCCAGACCGAGCAGACAGGCAAGGATGTGCACATACCAGAGGAAGGAGACCATGCCCGCGCGATCCAGAGCCGGGGCGATGGGGGTGATGATTCTGGCCGTGGCGTACCCGGCAAATCCCCAGATATTGGGAGCGTGGCAGGAGGCGCAGTATTCTTCGTGCGCGGTTTGCCCTGTGGTGATGGCCTCGTTCGACATCTCCACGGGTGTGTGGGGGACCAGTGCGAAATCGCGTGCCCAATAGGCCGTAAGGGCCTGGAGTTCCGAGGTGTCGTCGTGGGTGTCGATGGCGGAATATTCCTCCACCATGTCCATGAAGACCGTCTCTGAGCTCATTTTCATGCCTTCGAGAGCGATGCCCGAGAGGATGATCACGGCCAGAAGGGCCAGAGCCGTGATGTCATGACGGTTGGATGCGAGCAGGTTTTCCTTGCTGATGAATCGTCGGTAAACCGCGACAGCGACCCCGGCGAGAACCAATATACCCAGGATTTCCCGTCCTGCCAGAAAGGGATTCAGGGTGGACTGATAGTCCGGGAAGAGGTTCTCCGTCACGACGGAGGCCAGTGCATGGAAGACGGTCAGAAGAACGAACCCGACAAAGATGAGTTGATGGGCGACCCAGCGGAGTTTGCCTGCCTTGAACAGGGGACGCAAAAAAAGGATGTCCACCACAAGGGCCCGTATCAGGGCAAAGAGTCGGGGGGGGAGAAGGGACGCTGCAAACCCCTTGAGAACAGCGGACAGCCGTGCCCCCGGGCCATACGGTGATGGCGTCTGGGGGAATGAGGGGATGAACCAGCGGGAAACGGTATACGCCAGGCCCGCAATGAGCACGGCGAAAGCGATCCAGAAAAGTGTCGAAAGGGTCATATGAAAGAGCTCCTCAGCTGAAATGAAGCCATTTTCGGATAGAGTGCAAGGCAAAAACCGTCCAGAAAAAGAAAATTTTCACATTCCGCACGGATGCGGTCATTCTTGTGGCTGGCTTCGTGAAGAGGGATCGGAGCGAAACGAACGGCCAGGACGGATGTGTTCTCATGGCTGGCTTGCCCCGTTCTGGGCGCTTTGAAACTCCCTCGCCGGCCTCGTACCATCAAGCCGTTGCTCCATACG
>CAYWJL010000315.1:0-3329 GCA_964458145.1 uncultured Desulfovibrionales bacterium
GCCGGGAAATCAACGACCATCAAGATGCTCTGCGGCCTGATCGCCCCGACCTCGGGCACGGGCCGGGTTCATGGGCTGGACATCGGAAGGGACCCGGAGACAATCAAGAAGCATATCGGGTACATGAGCCAGAAATTTTCCCTGTATGACGATCTGACCGTCAGGGAAAACATTGATTTTTACGGCGGGATCTACGGGCTTTCGGGCAAACGGCTGGAAGAACGCAGAAGCTGGGCCGTACGCATGGCCGGGCTTAAAGGTCGGGACCACAGCCTCACCGCAACCCTTGCCGCCGGATGGAAACAACGGCTGGCCATGGCCTGCGCCGTTCTCCACGAGCCGCCCATCCTTTTTCTGGACGAGCCCACCAGCGGCGTGGATCCCCTGTCCCGGCGGATGTTCTGGGATCTGATCATCGTAATGGCCGAGTCCGGAGTGACCGTGTTCGTAACCACCCATTATATGGAAGAAGCCGAGTACTGCGACCGCCTCGCCCTCATCTATCAGGGCCGGATGATCGCCCTTGGAACGCCCGCCGACCTCAAGACCGACCACATGCATGACGTGCTTCTCAATCTGGCATGCGAGAATCCCCAGAATCTGATCGACGACCTCAACGCTCTGGAAACGGTTCGTGATACCGCATTGTTCGGAGCGGGGCTGCACCTGGTTGTCCACGATGAAAAACAGGCCATCCGTGATATCGACGCGTTCATGACGCGTACCCGTCACACCAGCTACACTCTGAAGCGGATCACCCCCACCATGGAGGACGTGTTCGTCTCTCTCATCGAGGAGACCGACAGAAACCGGGAGCATGGGTCATGATTCGTGTCTCCCGTCTCTGCGCCGTGGCCCGCAAGGAATTCCTCCATGTCATTCGGGACTGGCGGAGTCTGGTCATGGCCGTGGCCATTCCCCTGCTTCTGCTGCTTCTGTTCGGTTATGCCCTGAGCCTGGATCTGAAGAACGTACCGACCATGGTCCTGGACCGTTCCCACACCCCCCAGAGCCGCCAACTGTTGAGCCTGTTCCAGGGATCGCCCTACTTCGAGATCGTCGCATATACAAACGAGTATCAGGACATTGAACAGGGACTGGATCGGGGGGACATCCTGGTGGGGCTGGTCATTCCCGATGATTTCGCCCGCAATCTTCTTGCCGGCAGAGACACCTCCATCCAGGTTCTGGTGGATGGGAGCGATGCCAATTCAGCCCGGCTGGCCATGAATTATGTGTCCGCCATAGGGGCGTCCTTTTCCCTGCAGGTCACGACCAGGAGGATGCAGGCCAGGGGTATTCGTGAAGGCGGCGTGTTTGTGGAGCTCAGGCCGAGGACCTTGTACAATCAGGATCTGCGCAGCCAGAATGCCATCGTTCCCGGTATTGTGGCCATCGTCATGGTGGTCATCGCATCCATGCTCACCTCGGTAACCATCGCCCGGGAATGGGAAACCGGAACCATGGAACAGCTTCTGGCCACCCCCATCCGGGTTCCCGAGCTGCTGCTGGGCAAGGTCATCCCCTATTTTCTCATCGGCATGGTCGATGTGGGGCTGTCCGTGGGGCTCGGATATGTTTTGTTCGACGTGCCCCTGCGCGGCTCCACCGGACTGGTCTTCGGGCTGGCATCGGTTTTTCTCATCGGAACCCTGTTTTACGGTCTGATGATCTCCATCGTCACCAAATCCCAGGTTCTGGCCAACCAGATCGCCCTGCTCTCGAGTTTCATGCCCTCGATCATGCTTTCGGGATTCATGTTCGCCATCGAGGACATGCCCTCGCTTATCCGGCAACTGAGCTACATCCTTCCGGCCAGATACCTCATCGCCATCCTGCGGGGGATCTATCTCAAGGGGATCGGCCTGGAAATCCTGTGGCTCAACGCGGCTCTTCTGACCCTGTATATGATCATCATGGTCGTACTGGCCCACAGGAAGATGCGCCTTACTCTGGAGTGATCATGCGACGAATGAAGAACATGCTCGTCAAGGAATTCCTGCAGATGTTCAGGGACGTGCGCATGCGGATCATCATCGTGGTGCTGCCGTGCATGCAGATGCTCGTGTTCGCCTTTGCCCTGACAACGGACGTCACCCGTATCGCCACGGCGGTGTTTGATGGGGATCAGACCGTGCTTTCCCGGGCACTGATTCAGGAATTCACCTCGTCGGAACATTTCCGGATCACGGCACGCGTGGCGGATGAAAAGGAGATGTTCAATCTTTTCGACCGGGGAGATATCCGGGCCGGGGTGCGTATTCTGCCCGGGTTTGCCCGGGAGATCGAGGCTGGGAAACTTCCATCGGTTCAGGTGCTTACGGATGGATCGGATTCCAATACCGCGTCCGTGGTCACCGGGTATGCAAGCGCTATTGTCCAACGGTTCAATCAGGCACTGACTGCCCCCGGGGGACCGGGCAGAGCTCCCGGAACCATCAGTCTGGCGACCAGGGCCTGGTACAATCCCAACATGGAGAGCCGGTTCTATTTCGTGCCCGGACTCATCGCCGTCATGCTGGCGGTGTCCGGTATCGTGCTCACGAGCATCGCCATTGTCCGGGAAAAGGAAATCGGCACCATCGATCAGATCATGGTCACCCCCATCGGCAAGCTTGAGTTCATCCTGGGCAAGTCCCTGCCCTATCTCATCGTGGGATATCTCCTCATGACCCTCATGTTCGGCATGGCCCATGTCATCTTCCAGGTGACCATCAAGGGCAGCGTCCCCCTGCTCTACCTGCTCACCGGCATCTATCTGGCGGCAAACATCGGCATCGCCCTGTTCATCAGCACCACGGCCCGGACCCAGCAGCAGGCCCTGCTGTCCGGTTTTTTCGTGCTCATGCCATTGGTTCTCCTGAGCGGGTTCATGTACCCGGTGCACAACATGCCCGAGCCGGTCCAGTACCTGACCGTGATCAACCCCATGCGCTGGTACATGCAGATCCTGCGCGGGGTGGTCTTGAAGGGGGTGGGAGTGAGTGAGCTGGCCGGGGCCATAGCCTGGCAGATCGCGCTGGCCGTGGGTTTTCTGGGGCTGGCCAGGGTGCGGTTTTCCAAGACTTTGGGGTGATGGGAGGGGAGGAATTGGGGGCAGGTGGTAATAATTCTTACCGATAATTGCACAAATCGGTAAGAATTATTACCAGTTTGGCCGGAATTGAACTTTTTTGCCTCGGGAAATACAGGTAGCTATGCTTCTGGTCAGCGGAAATATTCTCTTTGTACGATATTACCCAAACGTCTCCACAATCCACCTCCTGAATACGGGATCGGTGACCGTCCAGGGGCCGTCTCTATCCGGCCGTTCGATCAGATCCTGATTG
>CAYWJL010000316.1:0-3323 GCA_964458145.1 uncultured Desulfovibrionales bacterium
AAGATCTCATCCAGCGGGATCGAATCCATGAACGTGGGCGGCAAGGTCGTCCCCCGGGATCGGCAGGGATGTCTGCCCGTACATTTCAAGGGGCCGGAAAAGACTTTCACCTATTATTCGGCCGGGGATATCCTGGCCGACCGGCTGCCTCCCGACACCTTTGCCGGAAAGATCGTCTTTGTGGGCACGTCCGCGGCCGGTCTCAAGGATCTCAAGACCATCCCCCTGGACACCAATTATCCCGGGGTGGAGGTGCACGCCAACATCGTGGACAACATCCTTTCCGGGGATTTCATCCGCCGTCCCGATTGGGCTCCCGGGCTCGAATTTCTGCTGCTGGTTCTGGCCGGGATGACCACCACGGTGATCATCACCTGGACCAGGTCCCGGTTCGTGCTCCCCTTTGTCCTCTTCATGGGCGGGGGGATCGTGTACGGATCCTTCTGGGCCTTCAGGCAGTGGAGCATCGTTCTCTCACCGGTCTTTTCCCTGATGGTGCTGGCCGAAAATTTTTCCGTCTTGACCCTGCTCAAGTTCTTTCTCTCGGAAAAGGAAAAGCTCTTTTTCCGTCAGGCCTTCTCCAAATATGTCTCCCCGGCTGTTGTGGATCGGATCGTCAAGAACCCCAAACGATTGAGTCTGAGCGGTGAAGAAAAGGACGTGAGTATCCTGTTTTCCGACATCAGAGGATTCACCACCATCTCGGAACAGCTTTCTCCCAATCAGATCAGCTCATTGCTGCACGAGTATTTCTCACCCATGACCCGTGTGATCACCGAGCACCTGGGCACCCTGGACAAATTCATCGGGGACGCCATCATGGCCTTTTGGAACGCTCCGGTGGACGTGACCGATCATCAGCTGCAGTCCGTGAGGGCGGCCCTGGAAATGCTCGTGACCCTGCACGGGATGAATGAGGATTTTCAGGCGCGTTACGGGGTGAGCCTGCGTATCGGCATCGGCCTGCATTGCGGTCAGGTCAGCGTGGGCAACATGGGGTCGGCCGAACTCTTCGATTATACCATCCTCGGGGACAACGTGAACCTGGCTTCCCGTCTCGAGGGGCTGACCAAGTTCTACGGGGTGACCCTCCTTGTGAGCGAAGACATCGCCGTTCATTGCAAAGACGAGTTCGTGCCCCAGGAGATCGACCGTGTCCGGGTCAAGGGCAAGAGCCGGGCCGTGACCATCTTCAATCTGCACACAAAAGAGCGTGCCGAGCGGTTCAAGGAAGAATTGGCCATGTATGCCGAGGGGTTGGATTTGTACCGGAAGCAGGGGTTTCAGGAAGCCGGTGAGATTTTCGCCCGATTGCGTGAGGATTTTGCAGATATCAGGTTGTACGCCCTCTATCACGAACGGTGTGTCACCCTGATGGAGCATCCTCCCGAAGCCGGGTGGGACGGGGTGTTCAGCCATACGAGCAAGTGATGGGATTCTCGAGGCTGGTTCACCCCGTTCCGGTCGATTTGAAACTCCCTCGCCGGCCTCGTACCATCAAGCCGTTGCTCTCTACCAAGATGATTTTTCGGCAAAAAGTTTGGCAACGGCTTGATGAACGATGCCTGGCTCGGTCAGACAGTCAAATCGTCCGGAACGGGGCAAACCAGCCTTGATAGCTCGGGGGGCGGGATGAGGTCGAATGTCCCCGGGGCAGCCTTGATTTCCGTCTTGACCCGGGAATGGTGATTCCCTACATTATGACGGTTCTTTTTCTATCACGAAAACTCCAATACAAGCAAAGGAAGGCATGACAATGGTAGATGCGGGCAAGATCTGGTTCGATGGGAAAATGGTTCCTCAGGCCGAGGCGAACGTCAATGTGCTGTGTCACACCCTGCATTACGGGACCGCCGTATTCGAGGGCATCAGGTGTTATGCATGTCCCGATGATTCCGCAGTGTTCCGGCTGCAGGACCATGTCCGGAGGCTGTTTGAGTCGGCCAAGATCCTGCAGTTCGATATTCCTTTTACCCAGGAAGACATCTGCCGGGCCATTCTCGAAACCCTCACGACCAACAAACTTTCCGAAGGATATATCCGGCCTCTGGTCTTTCTCGGCGCCGGCGGCATGGGCGTCAATCCCGGTGACAATCCCGTTCACGTGATCATCGCCACATGGGCCTGGGGCGCGTATCTGGGTCAGGAAGCCCTGGAAAAGGGTATCCGGGTCCGGACTTCCAGCTTCACCCGCCAGCATGTCAATTCCATGATGACCAAGAGCAAGGCAGCGGGCAATTACGTCAACTCGGTCCTGGCCAAGCGAGAAGCTCTCCAGGACGGGTACGACGAGGCGTTGCTCCTGGACGCTCAGGGCTATGTTTCCGAGGCCACGGGCGAGAATCTGTTCATCGTCAGGGATGGGATCATCCGCACGGCTCCCCTGGGTTCCATCCTGGCCGGGCTGACTCGTAATTCCCTGATCAAGGTGGCCAAAAATCTGGGGTACGAGATCCAGGAACAGCGTTTCAGCCGGGATGAAGTGTACACGGCCGACGAGGCGTTCTTCTGCGGGACCGCCGCCGAAGTCACGCCCATCTGCGAGCTGGATCGGCGTCAGATCGGAGCCGGGCATGCAGGGCCGGTGACCAAGGAATTGCAGAAGGCGTTTTTTGGTATCGTCAAGGGGGAGAATGCCGAGTATGATGGGTGGTTGACGCATTATTCGGTGTAAGGGTTTATTTTTATCGGGGCGGACCTGGGGGTCCGCCCTGGTTGTGACCGGGTTGACCTGATTGACCATGTTGACCGGGTTTGAGTTTTTGAGGGATCATCTTTTACCCCCATTGCCATGAGTAAGGAAGTTCTTACCGCCAAATATCGGCCCCAGACCTTTGCGGAGGCTGCCGGGCAGCAGGCCATCAAGCCGATCTTGTCCCGGGCGGCTGCCCAGGACAGGATTGCTCCGGCCTATCTTTTCAGTGGCACCCGGGGGGTGGGTAAGACGACCATTGCCAGGATTTTTGCCAAGGCCATCAACTGTCAGGACGCACCCACGCCCGAGCCGTGCAATGGGTGCCGGTTCTGTGACCAGATCACCAAGGGGGCGAGCGTCGATGTCATGGAGATCGACGGGGCCTCCAACACCGGGGTGGACAACGTTCGCAAGCTCCAGGAGAACGTGGCTTACGCACCCCTGGATTGCCGGTACAAGGTGATCATCATCGACGAGGCGCACATGCTCTCCAAGCAGGCCTTCAACGCCCTGCTGAAAACGCTGGAAGAGCCGCCCGGGCATGTGGTCTTTATCATGGCCACCACGGAACCGGAAAAATTTCCCCAGACCATCATCAGCCGTTGCCAGCACTATGTGTTCAAGCGGC
>CAYWJL010000317.1:0-3322 GCA_964458145.1 uncultured Desulfovibrionales bacterium
ATATATCCTGGAGTCGGACGGAGACAGAGCCGGACAGATGAGGGCGCGATGGGAAAGGGACTTGGAGGCTGGGGCGCTGGTAGAGATAGTTTGCATTATTGGTTGGGATTGTGGGATCTGATGGGGGGATGAAACGCCTATTCCGTCCACGTCGTATAGCTTCCGAGAATACGCAGAGACTGGGCCTGGTCGCGAAGTTTATCCAATACCGGGGCGGTTTCCGGATCGGTGAGATCGGTCTGGAGATCGATGAAAAAGGCGTACTTCCATTTTTCAAGACGCAAGGGGCGTGATTCCAGCTTACTCATGTTGATACCGGCATCGGAAAAGATGGCCAGGATCCGCTGCAGAGCTCCGGGGGTATCGGGAAGGGTCATCAAAAGAGAGGTTTTGTCGCGGGATTCGCCTGCATAGGGATGTTTGGTCAGAATGAGAAACCTGGTCCAGTTGTCGGGCTCGTCCTGAATATCCTGGGCCAGACAGCGCAGGGTTTCACCGGAACCGAGGGAGACATGCCCGATCACGGCTCCTCCCGGATGGTCCAGGGCCGAGTCCACCGCAGCCCCGGTACTCTCCGTGGGAACGAGTTCGGCCTGGGGAACCGTATTTCTGAGCCATCTGGTGCATTGAGCCAGGGCCTGTGGATGTGAGAAAACATGGGTGACGCTTTCCAGATCGCGCGACCTGGCGTGCAAACAATGACTGATACGCGAGTACGTCTCGGCCTGGACGGAAACATCGTAGCGGAGAAAGAGGTCCATGCTCTGCCCCACTCCGCCGTTGAGGGAGTTCTCAAAGGGAACGATGCCGAGCTGCGTCTTGCCGAAGGACACGGCCTGGAACACGGATTCGAGATCGCGTTGAGGGATGTAGTCGAGGCTCGAGCCCAGGGCTTCCACGCCGGCATAGTAGGAAAACGTGCCTTTGGGACCCAGATACGCCACGGTGAGCGGGGCCTGGAGTCTGCGGGAGGACGACATGATCTCACGATAGATGCTGCGCAGATGCTCGTTGGGAAGGGGGCCCGCATTGATGTGCTCGAGATTGAGGATGAGGTCCTTTTCCCGCTTGGGATTGAGGATGGGAAAATTGCCCTTGCTCTTGATGGTGCCGACTTGAAGACTGAGTTCGGCCCGCTTGTTGAGAAGGTGGAGCAATTGTGCGTCGACTTCATCGATGGAATGCCTGAGCCCGGCAAAAGGATCGTTCATGACCACTCCCCTATTCGCGGATGTCTTCCTGGATGCGCATGCCGAAATGGCGACCCGCCACGTCCTGGTGACAGAGAATGCGATCGCCGGGAGCCAGAAGGACCACACTCACCGGGCTTCCGTCATCGCGGACCAAACGAATGGTTTCAGCGTTTTGCAGGAACACGCACCCGGTTCTCTCGCCGATTTTGGCGGTGACCATGAGCATGGGGCGGATTTCGGTTTTGCAGCGCCCTACCACTGCCGTGGACGACTGCCCGTCGGCACCCACAATGAGCACCTCACGGCCGGGAGCGAGTTCCTCGAGATACGCGGTTCGGTCGTCGGGAAGCATGGCATAGGAGTGCACCCCGCCTGCGTTGATGCGAAAGGGCCTGGGCGCGACGTAGGGATTGGTTTCGGTTTCCGCATGGACCAGAAAGGAAAACCCGCTGGTATTACCCACAAGCATGCCCTGGCCGGTATTGAGGAGGGACAGGGTGTCCACGCAGACGCGATGTCCGAGCCCCACTGGTGTGACAGATACGACCTCGGCTGATTCAAGGGGCACGGTACCCTGGGAAAGTTTCATTTCGCGAACGATATCCTTGAGTTGCAAGATGGCCTGGGGCAGGACCACCAGCGTGGCGACGCCCATCTCCAGAATACCGGCTCCCACACGGGCCGTGTCCAGTGAATCCACCTCGAGGCCAAGGGCCGGTTCCTGAGCAAGGATATTTTCCACGGGGATGATCTCCCAGCCGAGGCCGAGAACGGCTTCACGCTTTTCCGACAGGGCCGCGACGACCTCTTCCTCGTCGTCCTTGCAGGTGAGGGTCTTGAAAAAAATCGTATCAAAAGGGATGACGGGAACGCGCCCAAGGGCTTCGATTTCCTGAACGTGATCGGAATCGGTTATGATGCCGTCGACACCGGACTCGAGGGCCAGGGTGACATCATCTTTGGAAAAAGGGACAGCTTTGAAATAGATGGTTCGGCGCATTGTGGGTATCCTTGCTGAGATCTCGTGACAACGTGAGCAGCACGCAGTCGTGGAACGTGATGTGGCTATGGAAAGTGCTTGAACGCTGTAATGACCCGTGTACTAAGCCGCCAGCATGGTCATGGCTCTTTCAAGCCCCTGCCCCTTGTGGACGATGGCATTCAGGGCACTGATAAGACTTGCAGGATCGGGATCCTGGAACACGTTGCGGCCGATGGAGAGACCTGCACCGCCGGCACGCACGGAATCATGGGCCATGCGCAGAATGTCGTCACGGGTGTCCATCTTGGGGCCACCGGCAATGACGACGGGGATCGAACACCCTTCGCACACCCTGGCGAATGAATCAACATCTCCGGTGTACGGAACCTTGACGATGTCGGCGCCGAGCTCTTCACCCACACGGGCGCAATGAGCGACAACGGAAGGAGCCATGGAATTGGAAATCTTGGGACCGCGGCCGTAGATCATGGCCAGAAGAGGCATGCCCCATTCCTGAGCGACATAGGCCACCTGACCGAGGTCGGCGAGCATGGAGGATTCGGTTTCGTCCCCGAGATTGACGTGCACGGAAACAGCGTCGGCGCCCATTTTGACGGCTTCTTCAACCGTGGCGACCAGACGTTTTGCATTGGGACGGGTGGAAAGGTCGGTGGATGCGGAGAGATGCATGATCAGGGCGAGGTCCCGAGCATGTCCGGCGTAGGCGGAACGAACAAGGCCCTTGTGCATGAGAACGGCGTCGGCGCCGCCCTGGGCGAAACTGTCGACGGCCTTTTTGGGTGAGATCAGACCCGGGATGGGACCGAGGCTGGTGCCGTGGTCCATGGGTACGAGAATGGTTTTACCGGATTCGGCATTGAGGATACGTTCCAAACGAAGATCTTTTCCTGCCTGCATGATGGCCTCCCCGCTGATGCGGATGTTGTGAGTGGGTGGGTCGTGGGAGGAGGTCGGCGGCCGGATACAAAAAAAGGGCCGCCGGCGTGTTGCCTGCGGCCCTTTTGGTACATGTGTATATTTGGTAAAAAGCTACACTCTCCCGTCCAGACCACAGGTCAGCATAAAATAATACCAAAAAAAGAAATATGCGTTGGAGAAGAGGGTCTGGTTGGGTGTGTTCATGGGT
>CAYWJL010000318.1:0-3322 GCA_964458145.1 uncultured Desulfovibrionales bacterium
GTATACCCGGTTCCCCTGAAGTCAGCGTCGATACGCTCCACCAGAGGATTCTCAGGATCGTTGAAGTCGATCCCCAGCATACCGCCCAGAGCGCAGGCTATCTGATCCATGAACCCGCAGGGCTTGCCGAAATACAGGGTTTCTGCCCTGTGAGCCATGCGGGCGATATCGAGGGAAGAAACTCTGTCATGATTGAAAAGATGGTTGAAGATCCGTCCGATGAGCACTTCAAAGGCGGCCGAAGAACTCAGCCCCGCACCGGGAGGCAGGGTGGAATGGGTCACAGCCGTGAACCCGCCCACCTCGAGCCCCTGGCGGATAAAGGCATCTGCCATGCCGCGCACAATGGCCTCGCTGGTTCCCTCCTCATCCGGGTGGGGGGCTGTATCGGCAAGGTCCACTACCAGAAGATGATCGCCGGTATCGGAGTGGATGGTGACCACGTTCTGAGATCCCGGAGCAGCAATCGCCATGATGTCCAGCCGGATGGAAGCGGCCAGCACATGACCGTGATTGTGATCGGTATGGTTGCCTCCGAGTTCGGTACGGCCCGGAGTGCTGAGTACGGTCACCGGGCCGGCCCCCAAAAGGGACTCGCTCCTGATGAGCAGATCGGCAAGACGGTTCCGGCTCTCTCTGAGAGTCGATACGCCATGGAGAACGCTCAGGGTAACGTCCAGATCACCGCGTTCCAGGGAACGCCGGATGGATGCAATAGGTGCGGTCATATCATGTCTCCCAATGGGCAAGATAATGGATGTCCGGGCATTGGCGAAGACGCCGGGCGCTTTCCTCGGCAGTCAGGTCACGCTGGGGCATGGCCAGCATCTCGAAGCCGACCATGAATTTCTTGACCGTGGCCGAGCGAAGCAGGGGAGGGTAGTAGTGGATATGCCAATGCCAGTGGGATGCATCGTCCCCGGTTGTCGGCCGTTGATGCACGCCCATGGAATAGGGGAAGGAGGTGGAAAAGAGATTGTCGAACCGGGTGCCCATACGGACCAGCATGTCCGCAAGATCGGCTCGTTCTGCCGGATGCATCTGCGTGATGGCCGCCATGTGACGTCTGGGCAGGATCATGACCTCAAAGGGCCAGACCGCCCAGAAGGGAACCAGGGCTACAAAGGAATCATTGGCAAACACGATGCGCTGCCCTGATTCCAGCTCACGGTCTCTGTATCGGCAGAGCATGCACTCGCCTTTGTCCTGCAGGTAGGTGCGCAGGGAACGGTCTTCGGCGGCCGGAATGTTCGGGATGGAACGGGTGGCCCATATCTGTCCGTGAGGATGGGGATTGGAGCATCCCATGACCTGTCCCCGGTTCTCGAAGATCTGTACGTATCCGATGTCGGGCCGATCCCCCAGAGTTTCGAACTCCTCGCACCACACGTCCACGACCTCGACCACCTGATCCGGATGCATGCGTGCCAGGGACAGGTCATGGCGGGGCGAAAAACAGATCACCCGGCAGATGCCTGTTTCGGGCTCGCTGCAAAAAAGCCCGTCGTCGTTGTCGGAGGGGGCGAGGAAATGGGAAGGAGAATCGGGTAGCAGGGCGGGAAAATCATTGGTAAAGACAAAGGTACCGGTATACTCGGGCGTGACGACTCCCCCGGCTCGGGTATTGCCCGGACAGAGATAGCAGTCGGGATCGTGGTGCGGCAGCTGGGGACTCGTTGGTGTTTCCCGTTTGCCCTGCCAGGGCCTTTTGGTCCTGTGAGGGGACACCAGCACCCATTCCCCGGTGAGAGGATTCAAACGCCGATGGGGATGATCTTCAGGCACGGGCATGACGAGCTGTCCTGTTGTTTTTTGGAGACGCACGAGGTAGACGGAGATTCCCCCGCAAACGATGCCGCAAACGTTTTCGGGATGTCTGACACAGGGACACAAAACTGTCAACGGGATGCCGCAATTCCGGCACATGGGATATTCAGCAAAATCACGGAGACTCACATGAAACGAAGCGAAATCAACGCACTCATCCAGGACGCCGAACGTTTCTTCGCATCCATGCGGTTTTCCCTGCCCCCCTGGGCTTTTTGGGAGCCGGAACAATGGAAAGGCTTGGGGGAAACAGAGGTGGTCCGCCATCAGCTGGGGTGGGATCTGACCGACTATGGCGCGGGCGACTTCGCGGCAAAGGGTTTGCTCCTGTTCACCCTGCGCAATGGAAGCCTTGGGGATAAATCCGCAAAACCTTATGCGGAAAAAATCATGATCGTGAACGAAAACCAGATATGCCCCATGCATTTTCACTGGAGCAAGGTGGAGGACATCATCTGCCGGGGAGGGGGGAATCTGGAGATTGAGTTGTACGGATCGGACGCTACGGGCAATTTCTCGGACAAGCCCCTTGTTGTCAGCGTGGACGGGATCAAACGTACCGTGGAACCCGGGGGCAGGGTGGTGCTCACGCCCGGGGAAAGCATCACCCTGGAACAGGGCATGTACCACCGTTTCTACGGTCAACCCGGATCAGGCCGGGTGCTGGTGGGCGAGGTCAGTTCCGTGAACGACGATCACACGGACAACCGGTTTTACGAGGAACAACCGAGATTTCCGGCTATCGAGGAGGACGAACCCCCGGTCCATCTGCTCGTGGGGGATTATGCCGCGTACGTGTGATCAGGGCAGGATACGCAGGGAATCCGACAAAAGAGGCATGCCTCCTGTCTGCCCGCACACGGCAGCGGCAACAGCATTGGCCCGTTCGTTGATTTTCTCGAGACTCCAACCGACCGCAAGCCCGAGTGTCAGGGCTGCGGTGAACGAGTCCCCGGCTCCTATGGTGTCTCTGACGTGAGCTGGGAGGCCCGGATGATCGTGGCTTTCAGCCCGCGTCACCAACAGGCTTCCCTCGGCCCCCCGGGTCAGGGCGCACAGATCCACGTCGTATCCCTCGATCAATGCAGCCAGCATCTCTTCGTCACTGCCCTGCATGCCGAACATGGCCGCTACCACCGGCAGCTCTTCATCGCTGATCTTGAGCACATCGGCCCGTTCAAGGGAGTCCTCGATGACCTCACGGGTGTAAAAGCTGCCCCGCAGATTGATATCGAAAACTTTCAGGGAATCCCGGGGAACCATGTTCAGGAATCCCTGGATGGTCGCTCGGGAACACGGCGAACGCTGGGCAAGAGACCCGAAACACACGGCCCCCACCTCCCCGGCAAGACTTTTGAGCTCGGAACGCATCTCCATAAAATCCCAGGCCACATCCGGGGGAAAGACATACTCGGCCTTTCCCTGTGCATCCACCTCGGCCAGGACGGTACCTGTTGGATGATCCGGGTCCACGGCAATCATAGCGGGATTTATC
>CAYWJL010000319.1:0-3309 GCA_964458145.1 uncultured Desulfovibrionales bacterium
TGGCGGATGTTGCCGAGCCTGTATTCCACAGGATCTTCCAGAGGGATTATGTTGATATCGGAGGTATTGAGCATCCGGGGCATGGCGTACAGGGACGTACTCTTACCACTCCCGGTGGGACCCGTTGAAAGGATCATCCCGTAGGGCTTGTTGAGAACCTGTCGAACCTTGCGGCGATCCTCCTCGATCATGCCCAGATCGTCGAGGGTATGCCCTCCCGCACTCATGTCCAGGAGCCGAAGAACCACATTTTCACCATATATGGTCGGAAGCGTGGAGACACGAACATTGATCTCCTTGTTCTCCATATTGATGGTAAAGCGTCCGTCCTGGGGAATGCGGGTGTTGGCGATGTCCATGTTGCCGAGGATCTTCAGCCGTGAAACCACGGGGAGATGCATGGATTTGGGAGGGGACGGGATTTCCTGAAGCGCTCCGTCGATGCGATACCGTACCTGGACATGGGTTTTTTCCGGGCTGATATGGACGTCGGACACCTTTTCCCTGATGGCCTGGGAAAGGATGGAGTTGACCAGCCGGATCACCGGTGCTTCGGCAGCCATGTCTTCCAGAGACGTGACCGCCACATCGCCACCCGTGGTCCCGACGGTTTCCTCGGTTTCCACGTCCAGATCGCCCATATCCTCCATGAGCCCGTCCATGCTCGAACGGACCCCGTACAGGGCGTTGATGAGCTGGTTGACATCCTGCTCCGAACAGACGACCGGCTCCACCTCCATGTTGACCATGATCTCGATGGAATCCAGGGCGTTGATATCCATGGGGTCGACCATGGCCACGCGCAGCAGGTTGTGCCGCACCTCGATGGGCACGGCCTTGAACTTCATGGCGTCGTCAGCCGGGAGATACTTGGCCAGCTCCATGTCCAGGGGATAATCATCAGGCTTGTACTTCTTGATCTTCATCTGCCGACTGATGAGATCGATGACCTGGGACTCCTTGACCATGCTTTCGCGGATCAGATATTCTCCCAGCTTGAGCCCGGCTTTTTTGTGCTGGCCCAGGGCGAGCTGAAGATTTTCTTCGGTGAGAAGCCCCGCTTTGATGAGCATTTCCCCAAGACGCATTCGTTTTCGCAAGACAGCACCCTTTTCTATGAATTTCGTTGTCCGAGTCAGTCAGCCCCGCCCCCAGCAGCCGACCGATTTCAGGCCGTACCAATTGCAGCACCGAGCGCCGCCTATTCCTTGTCGGCCTCGGTCGCACCTCACGGGAGCGTGGAAAAAAGAACCTTTTTGGCAAAAAATTTGGAAGTAATCACTGCAGGATCTTTCCACCAATCATTTGGCGGGGTCTCCATGGCCTTTTGGGCCTCGCTCCTCGAAACAAACGAGGTGTCCAGCAGAAGTGAAAACCTGAACCCATCACCTGCAGCCCTGGAAATGACCAGAGAGATATACTTTGAATTTTGAATCTCTTTGAGATGGAAGTATATGGTTCTGAACCGGGCAAGCAAGCGGTAAGCCCGTTCAAGAGAATCCGTCTGGGCCAGGCAAACCCAAAAACGGTCATCGGCAAGAGATCGATCGACCGGCTTCGGGGTTGGAAAAGTGACTCTGGTCCCGACTTCAAGAGAGTCGGGGGCAACCGAAAGGCTCGGGTTGACGGCAAGCAGCTTTTGCATGAACCGCGTTATGGCTTCGACCTCACCGACATTGTACACTCTTCGTATCATGCGAAAAATCGTGTCATCTTTCTGGACTACGATCGTTCCGAGCATTTTGGGGACAACGTTGGCCGTTCCTTGTACCGACTCATTCGCGGCTGCCAAGACAGGGGCGGCCTCTTTGACACTCGGCTCTGATGGTTCCATTATTTCAAAACGATTCGGCTCCAAAGGCTGATCAGCCTTTCTGACAGCCGCTGGTATGTCGTGCGACTGGTCAACACGCTCATTGTTCGTTCCCTCCACAGGGGTGGGCCCAAAAACTTCCCGAGCATGGGCCTGGTCCATCGAACCGAGTCCATTGTGCTTCCGCTGCACCGATTCCGTCGATGCGTTTGTTGAAGATGACCGATCTTTCTCGTCGGATCCGGCAAAAAAAGTCTGCAATCCCTGCGAAATGCCCGGTTCAAATCGGTCGATCAATTGATAGGCGAGCACCAGGAAAAGACAGACAACAAGACATCTCAAACCCCAACGACTTGTGGAACCCGACCGCCTGGCCGGGATGGTCTTCCCCACGGCAGCTGCAACACTTTTATAGGTGACCCGGTTCCTGCCCTGGACAATGATGGTCAGCAAAACCCGGTGTGCGATATTGATGACCTTGCGCGGATACCCCCGTGTGACCCGATACATATACCACAAGGCAGGCAGAGAAAACGTCGGGACCGAACCCGTTGAGCTGCTCTGTTCGAGCCTGAATCGGATCATGGACCGCATGTCCTTGAAACTCATGGGGCCGAGTCGGATGATGCAATTGATCCGGTCCTGAAAATTCTCCATGCTCGCCAGCAAATGGTCGAATTCCTCCTGGGCAAAAATGACCACCTGCAGGAGTTTCTGGGTATTGGTCTCGTAATTGAGGAATTCGCGTATGATCTCCAGGCAGTCGATGGAGAGCTTCTGCCCCTCGTCCACAAGCAGGACAACGGTACCGTGATTGGCTACCCCGATTTCAAACAGGGCGTTCTTGATCCGCTCCTTTCGCTGCCACACAGATAGAGACGGGAGACTTTCACCCAGAAGCATCTCTTCGACCCCCTGCAAAAATTCCTCGCCGGAGGAATACGAAGGATCGAGAACCAGATGCACGGTGATGGTGTCATCCCTGTCAAACCTGCGAACGAGCTCGCGGGAGATGGTCGTCTTCCCCGTACCGACCCGGCCCATGACCACATTGAGGCCTCGTTTGAGACGGATGGACAATTCGAGTTGCTGCAGGCAGGCAAGGTGAGGGGTTGCCCCATAAAAAAAGGTAGGATCCGGGGAGTTGGAAAAAGGCTCCCGGTCGAGCTCGAGGATGGAAAAATAATCCATGGGTTCAGCCTTGTTGCCGTGGTCAAAAGGGGTCGACACCATAGGGTATGACGATCCAAGAACAAATCGTCACGACATGTCTGAATGACCCCTGCGCTTACCCTGCCAAAGGCTGCAAGGCAAGTCCGGGGCTCAACCGAGACCGGCCCCGATTCAGGAGCAAAGGACTTTTATTGGCTCGCAGGAGGCTGATTTGCTGCAGTAGGAGGGGGTGGGGTGGAGGGGGAATTCACGCTTTTATGGGTCGAATAAGACGAAGGAGTTTTCAAGATGCAGGGAGTGACGAAGATAAGTATTTCTTCCAT
>CAYWJL010000320.1:0-1836 GCA_964458145.1 uncultured Desulfovibrionales bacterium
GCTGATCATGTGGCCCAAGGGATCGGTAATCTCGACTTCCTCGTGGTTCAGGATATCTTTCTTACGGAAACGGCCCGCCATGCCCATGTAGTTCTGCCGGGCGTGAGCTTTGCCGAGAAGAACGGGACGTTCACCAATACGGAACGCAGGGTGCAGCGGGTTCGCCGGGCTGTCAGCCCCAGAAACGGATTCCGGGCCGAGTGGAAGGTCATTGCCGAACTTGCCGGGAAGGTTGTGCGTCGCACGGGGAATCCGGACGCTCTCAGAGCATGGAATCACGATTCTGCCTGGGAGGTTTTCGAGGAAATCCGGCGGGCCGTGCCGACCTATGCGGGGATCAGCTACGGGCGTCTGTAAGAAGAGGGCGGCCTGCAATGGCCGTGTCCGGATGTGGAACATCCGGGGACCCGGTTTCTGTATGCCAGGGGATTTCCCAGAGGCAGGGCGAGCATGTTCGGTATCGAGTACAACGAGCCCGGCGAGGTGCCCGATGCGGTGTATCCCTTCTATCTGACAACCGGAAGGTCAAGATACCATTATCATACAGGGACCATGACCCGGCGTTCCCTGGGGCTCGAGCAGATGGCTCCGGAGGAGCGGGTGGAGATCCATCCCGATGACGGGGCGAGGTTGGGGCTGGTGGATGGTGATCGGGTCAGAATCGTGTCACGTCGGGGTGCGGTCACGGCCGGATGCGTGTTGACGGACCGCTCGGCCCCGGGTCAGGTCTTTGCGACCTTTCATTTCCGGGAGGTGCCCATCAATCGGTTGACCGGCGATATCACGGATGCGGATTCCGGGATTCCGGCGTTCAAGGAATGTGCGGTGCGGATCGAGAGGGTTGGAGATGATGGGACGTAGGGGCAGGCCCCTGTACTCTAAAGAGCAGAACTGCCTGCCCTTTATGCACGAATTTGCCCTTTCCCATGACCTGGTTTGTTATTGGATAGATGACGGAACAAAAAACGTCGTATTTGTAATCGTCACCTGGACAAAAAAAGGGCAGGCACATAGGCCTGCCCCTACGGGACATGTGTTGCAAAACGGATAATCACTCTTGTTGAGGATCAACCCTTCTTGTTATCCCCCTTGCCGAGATTGAATCCGGGGTACAGCTTTTCAGCGCATTCCGGGCAGATGCCGTGGCTGAATTCGGCCTCGGAGTGGTCCGAGATATAGGCTTCCAACTGGTTCCAGGCTCCCTGGTCGTCGCGGATTTTTTTGCAGGATGCGCAGATGGGGATGATTCCCCTGAGCTGCTTGATTTCTTTGAGGGCTTTTTCCAGTTTTGTGATCAGCTCTTCCCGTTCCTTGTCCTTTTTGTTCCGTTCCGTGATGTCATAGACAATGGAATAGAGAAGCTTCTCTCCCTTGACCGTGATGGGGCCGCTGAACACCTCGACATCCCGGACCTCCCCGTTTGCAAGCCTGTGGGGGAAGTGGAAGTGGTTCCTGGCTTCCTGGTTGGCTCGCTGCATTTCTTCCCTGACCTGATCATGGGTGAGCATGTTGATGTCCATGATGGTCAACCCTGTCAGCTCCTCCAATGAATACCCGTAGTAGCGGCATGCCTGGAGATTGGCATCCACGATTTTGCCGGTTTCAGGGTGGATGATGAGCATGACCGAATGGCTATTTTGGAAGAGGCTGGTATAGATGTCTTGGCTTGTCATGAGGTCGGGGTCCTGAAATGCGTGGAAGAGGGGCTCCGGGTGGGCAAGAAGGGAGATGCAGGGGGATCTCCCCCTGCATCTCCATGGTCGTTTATAGAATATTACCCGGTTATCTCGATCTTGTGAAATCTTTTTTTGCCTGCCTTGAGGAGCAGGCTTCCGT
>CAYWJL010000320.1:1846-3288 GCA_964458145.1 uncultured Desulfovibrionales bacterium
ACCTTGTTTCCGTTGATGCTCGCTCCGCCCTGTTTGATCAACCGCTTGGCCTCGCCGCCGGACGCGCTCAGTCCTGTGGTCTGGAAGAGCTTGAACGCGGGAATACCCTGCTCGAGATCTGCCGCAGCCATGGTTGAAGAGGGGACCGATGCCTCGGTTTTCATGGCCTTGCGGGGAACCGTGCTCGAAGGCAGGAGTGCGGCGGGAATTTCTTTGGCCCCGAACATGGAAGCAGCCGCGGCCTGGGCCTTGTCCGCCTCTTCCCGGCCGTGGGCCAGTTTGGTGGCCTCGTAGGCCAGGATGGTCTTGGCCTGGTTGATGGCCGCATCCTCGATGGATTCCACCTCCTGGATCTCTTCCAGGGGGAGCAGGGTGAACAGCTTCATGAACTTGGTCACGTCGGCATCCTGGGTGTTGACCCAGAACTGGAAGTACTCGTAGGGCGAGGTCTTTTCCGGATCGAGCCAGACAGCACCCTTGGCCGTCTTGCCCATTTTGGACCCGTCGCTCTTGGTGATCAGGGGAAAGGTCATGCCGAACACGGTTTCCTGACGCATCTTGCGGGTCAGTTCGATCCCGGCGACAATGTTGCCCCACTGGTCGGACCCGCCCATCTGCAACCGGCATGTATGGGTGTCGAAGAGGTTCAGGAAATCGTAGGACTGCAGAAGCATGTAGTTGAATTCGATGAAGTTGAGCCCTTCGTCGGAATTGAGGCGCTGCTTGTAGCTCTCGAACTTGACCATCCGGTTGACGCTGAAATGACGGCCGATCTCCCGCAGAAACGGGATATATTCCAGCTTGGCCAGCCAGTCGGCGTTATTGGCCAGCACGGCCTTGTCGTCGGAAAAGTCCAGAAAATGGGACAGCTGCCTCTTGATCCCGGCCACGTTCTGCTCGATGGTCTCATAGGTCATCATCTGCCGAAGCTCGGTCCGACCGCTGGGATCGCCGATGCGGGCCGTACCCCCGCCCACCAGGGCGATGGGCCGATGGCCATGACGCTGCATATGGGTCAGGGACATGATGGGGATGAGATGCCCCACATGCAGGCTCGATGCGGTGGGATCGAACCCCACATAGCAGGTGGCATTGCCGGTTTCGATGTAGTCGGCAAGCTCCTTGTCGTGGGTCTTGTTCTCGATGAATCCCCGTTTCTCAAGTTCTTCAAGCACATTCATCTGGTCGCTCTCCTTGGCAATAAAAAAGGCCGTGCTTTTGTCACGGCCTTTTTGAGATATGTATGACCGCAACAGGGTGATTTGCGGCCTTTTGGTTCAGGTCAGCATACCCCCGACATCATGTTCATACAATAATAATAGTATGGGTAGGAAATGCCGAAGATGTGCATGTTCAATGGTAGGGTTGTGATTGATCGGTTGAATCCCGACCTCCATAGGCGGCGGGGATGTGTATGTCAAGAAAAGGCAACATTCAGCCCA
>CAYWJL010000321.1:0-3287 GCA_964458145.1 uncultured Desulfovibrionales bacterium
GCTGGTTGGTCTGCTTGCGATAGGCAGCGAGGTCCGACTCGAAAACCGGCAGTGCCTCGGCAATCTCTCCCTTCATGGCCATGCACAGGGGCACGAGGCCCTGATTGGCGGCCATCTTGGGCTTTTTGTCGAGCAGGGCCCTGGCGCGGTCGGGAAAACCCGCATGGATCATGAGCATGACTGCCACGGCAAGCAGACGGATGTTGCCGGCGTTGGCCGCTTTCAACTTCAGAACCTTCTGCTCCATGTGGTCGATGAGACGTTTGCGAACAATGCCCTCGCTCACGCAATGGGTCACCACCCACTCCCATGTCTTGCTCAGGAACCATTCGGGCTGGTCCAGATACCAGTCGGGATCGAAATCCGGGAACAGAAATTTTTTGAGCAGGATGGACTCATAGTCATCGGGAATCCGGTATGTCTTGAGTTTCTTGAGTTCCGCACCATAAAGCTTCTGGTTGCCCTGGTACATGGCCAGACGCAGATCTCTGATCTTCTCCGGAGAATCATAGTTCGCCCACCAGTAACGACCCGGATTGGGCTCCGAGTACATGACCGCCTCGCTCATGGCTTTGAGCCGCTGCATGCGAACGGCTTCGCGGATGAGAAACTCGATTAGCACGGCGTCGGGCTGATGGTCGGTATTGAGCAGATGCTTGGCCTTGAGGGTCTTCAGATTGAAATCGATGCGCTTGGCGGTCCATGCCTTCCTGTCGGGCAGCAGATTTTTGATCCGCCCCAGACATTTCTGAATGACCGCGCGGGACGCACCGCAATAGAACACGGAAGTAAGCTGCATGAGAATCTTCAGATCCTCGGAGAGTTTGTTGTAACGAGCCTTGAGATTCGATGAATGATCGGATGCCATGCCGGAGTTCCTTCCACCTGAAGTGAATCAAAAAAAATCGCCTGTACAAACGGCGATACCTACGCGAACCGTTGCGTCGCACAACCCCATGACGCAGCGGAAAACAGCGGATTGTCTATATGGGATGAAGAGGCAACGCAAGCCGGGGAACGAGAGGGAGACGAGTGGTAAGACAGACGGGGCTAAAATCCGCTCTCGCGGATCAGGACACCGTAGACATGCTTGAACGTGTCCACGATGAGGGACCGGGGTTTGCGGTTGATCACAATGTGCCCGTTTTCCACGGTCGTGCACGCTGCTTCCGGTGTTTCGGGGAGGAAAAGTGCCCGGTAATGGCTCTTCTTGAGAATGAGGTGGTGATTGCGGTCCTGTTCCACGGGCAGGGTGCCCCCGTACAGGGAGGCCAGGGAAGGATCATCCTCCAGCGTCTCGGGACTGGTGGGGTCCATGGCTACCAGGGTACACGCCACGGGATCGTGCTCGCCGCTGTCCGAGTAGAAAAGTACCCTTGAGGTGTCCGCCATGTTCTGGACTTCCTTTTCCTGGATATAGGCATGGATCTTCTGGGCATCGGGTGTCAGCAGGGTTCCCAGAAATTGGGACTGGTTGACCCAGCTGCCTGCATGAAGGCCCGGGGGAATATCCTTGATCATTCCGGCAAACGGCGCCGTGATGACCAACCGCTTCTTCTGCTTGGAAAGTCCCTCGAGGTTGGACTCGGCCCGAAAAAGCTCCTCAAAGGTGACAAGACTCTGTTCAAGCCCGGCCGTGGCTGTCTTCTGCCGTTTGAGCGCTATTCGCAGAGTCTCGATCTCCCTGGCACTGATGGCCATCTGATGATCGATATGGGGGGATTCCAGTTCAAAAAGCACGTCCCCCTGCCCTACCCTGCCGCCGTTTTGCACATTGCACGTGGTGATGCGGCACGAAAAAGGCGGATACAGCGATGCTGTCTGACGAGCCTTGCGCACGGCAGGCGCAACGATCTTTCCGGGAAGCGGGACCACCAGCCAGGCCAGCAAGAGGATACAGATGAGTGTCGATGTGACCACATGACCGTTGCACCCGATGACAGGACGCAAGGTCCACCATGCCCGGATTTCCCGCAGAATGGGATTGAAGATGAAAACCGAAAGTTCCACGATGAGCAGGATGATGCCCAGCGCCTTGAAGAAAAAATGATAGACCATGAAGGCGATCCCCAGAAAAAGAAACAGACGATACAGCCAGGTTCCCCATGCATAGGCGATAAGAGCACGGTGCTTGCGCCTGGAAAAAACTTCCGGGGGCGGCGTACACAGGCCGAGAACGAACCGTCTGAGTTCCCATTTGGCCAGGGCAAAGGCCCGGGGAGCCAGATTGGGCACCCCCAGATAATCCGAAAGAAAGTAGTACCCGTCAAACCGCATGAACGGAGAGAGATTGATCAGCAAAGAACTGATCCAGGTGACCGTTGCCACCAGAAAACACGCGCTTTTGAGGGGGCCGTCAGGCAGAAAGACCCACAAAATGGTGGCCATGACCGCCAGAGACAATTCCACGATGGTTCCGGCCGCAACGATGGACATGCGGGCCTTGCGGCTTCGCAGACGCCAGGCATCGGAATTATCCGAATACAGAACCGGCCACATGACCAGAAAAGCAATGCCCATTGAGGGAACATTCAACCCGTAGTATTTGGAGGTATAGGCGTGTCCCAGTTCGTGGAGCAGTTTGACCCCGAACAGAGTCAGACCGTAAAAAACGATCCCCTCGAAGGAAAAAAAGTACAAAAATGTATGAAAAAAAGATTCCCAATGATGTTCTATGAGAAGGAGAGCCGCAAGAGATGCCATGGCCAGAACGATAAGGGTTACGTGCGAAAAGAGCATGCTGACCAGCGGATAGGTGCGGCCGAGAAATGCATCGGGATTGCACACGGGAATGCGAAAGAAGAGATAGTTCTTGAGCAGCCAGGAAAGGGGATGGGGAGGTTTGGCCGTCACCCGCGCATGCACCACCTTGCAGGCATCCTGATCGGCCGGATCGAGGAGCATGTTCTTCAGCAGAAAGTCCCTGATGGCGGCGATATCTTCCGGGGTTGCCGTCAACGTGGTTTCGGCATGCAGACCGTCAAGCACGGCCCCCACATCGCCCAGATCCCACCGGGAAATGATCTCGAATTCCAACCGCCCTATCCGGTAAAACGTATTACGGGCGGGATCATGAATACTCCATGTAGGGGCCCCGTTTTCCAGAGGCGGGCCCTCCAGAATGGAAAGGTCCTCCCTGAGGGGGGTGAGGGGTATTTCCGGGTTTCCCTGGTCAATGTTCAGCATCTTGAACCAAACCAACGTTGGAATTCGTGAAATACAAGCACGCTGTAGCCCCCCTCCCGTAGTTCAGGGAGGGGTTGGGGGAGGGTTTCAAACGGATAGCG
>CAYWJL010000322.1:0-3285 GCA_964458145.1 uncultured Desulfovibrionales bacterium
CCGCCTTCTGGGCGCCGGTGGCCATGTCCTTGACGATGATCTGGTCCTTTTCCAGCTCTTCGGGTCCCAGGAGCAGACAGGTCTTGACCCCGAGCTTGTTGGCCTGCCGCAGGAGGCTCTTGACGCTCTTGGCCTCGAAACTGACCTCACCAGAAAATCCCTTGTCTCTCAGGCTCTGGGCGATGATCATGGCCTTGTTCAGGGCTTGTGCGTCCAGTACGGCCAGGAAGAAATCCAGCTGGGGGGTGCCGATCTTGTCCAGGAGCAGGGCGAGGCGTTCCATGCCGCAGGCGAATCCGAGCCCGGGCAGATCCGGACCGCCGAGCTGTTTGATCAGGCCGTCGTACCGGCCGCCCCCGGCCACGGACGACTGGGCGCCGATGTCCGTTGAGACGACTTCAAAGGTGGTCCGCTGGTAATAGTCCAATCCCCGCACCAGTCGATCATTGTGCACATAGGAAAGCCCGGCCTTGTCCAGAATCCCCAGGACCGTGTCGAAATGTTCCCGGCACTCGGGGCACAGGGAATCGCTGATCCTGGGTGCATCCTTGACCAGTTCCTTGCATGTGGGGACCTTGCAATCCAGGACCCGCAAGGGATTGGTGGATGCCCGCCTCCGGCAGTCCTCGCAAAGTTGCGACTGATCCAACCCTTCCAGAAACTCGGTCAGCCGCTGGTGGAAAACCGGACGGCATTCCCGGCATCCCAGGGAATTGATCTCGATGGAAAGCTTGTCCAACCCGAGTCCCTTGAGGTACGACCAGACCATGAACATGAGCTCGGCATCGGCCTGAGGCGCCTCGGTGCCCAGGACTTCCACATTGATCTGATGAAACTGACGCATGCGGCCCTTTTGGGGACGTTCGTACCGGAACATGGGGCCCGAGGTGAACAGCTTGGCAATGGGGCTGTGGGAATAAATCTTGTTCTCGATGAACGCCCGAACCACACCGGCCGTAGCCTCGGGCCGCAGGGTCAGCGAGCGGTTCTTGCGGTCCGGAAAGGTGTACATCTCCTTCTGAACCACGTCGGTTTCCTCGCCGATGGACCGGGCAAAGAGGTCGGTTTTTTCAACAATGGGAAGACGCACTTCCTGGCAGCCGTATTTGGAAAAGATTTCCCGGGCTGTCTGCTCCATGAACACGAACTTGTCGCTCTCCGGGGAGAACAGGTCGGCAAATCCCTTGATCTTTTGTATTTTGGACATGATGACGGGGGGTTGTAAGAAGGGAGGTGTATGAAGATGGTCAACCATAAACACAGAAACGTATCTGCATAGTGGATGATCCCACGGATGTCAAAAAACCGGGACTTGGCGCATGGAACGGAATGTGTTTAACTGATTGGTACGATTGAGTTGAAAGTTGTGCAAGGGACGCTATCGAACCCGTAAGGATTATCTATGCCGGATAAAAATACTCAGACGACCTTTTCCATTGTGGGCAAGTGGACCCTCTATTGTGTGGGCATCGGCCTGGTAGCCGGTCTCGGGGCCATGGTTTTTCATGTGCTGTGCGATGTGGGATTTCATTTCTTCATGCATCAGCTGGCCGGATATCATCCGCCGTCACCGGCCGGGGAGCATTCCATGTTCCCCCAGCCCCAGAACGAACTGCTCCGGTACATGCTGTTCATTCTGCCCTGCGTGGGCGGGCTCCTCAGCGGCTTTCTGGTCTACACCTTTGCGCCCGAGGCAGAAGGGCACGGCACGGACGCGGCCATCGACGCCTATCACAACAAGGGCGGACTCATCCGGGCTCGGGTGCCGGTGATCAAAACCATTGCCTCGGCCATCACCCTGACATCCGGAGGGTCGGGCGGTCGTGAAGGCCCCATTGCCCAGATCGGTGCGGGTTTCGGCTCGTTTCTGGCCACCAAACTCAAGCTTTCCAAGCGCGAACGCAGGATCATGCTCGCCGCAGGCATGGGCGCGGGCATCGGGGCTATCTTCCGGGCGCCTCTGGCCGGAGCCCTGTTTTCCGCCGAAGTCCTGTACAAGGATCCGGACATCGAACCCGAGGTACTCATCCCGTCGGGCATGGCCTCGGTGGTTGCCTATTGCGTGTTCTGTTCGGTGTTCGGCTGGGGTTCCCTGTTCCATTCTCCGGATTTCATGTTCCGCGATCCCGTGGAACTCATCCCGTACACGATCCTGGCCGTGGTGGTGGCGGGGTTCGGGTGGCTCTATGTGCGCTCCTTCTACGGGGTGACCGGGCTGTTTCGAAAATGGAAGATCCCCAACCACATCAAACCGGCCATCGGCGGCCTGCTCACCGGGGCGATCGGGTTCTTTCTTCCCCAGACATTGTCCTTTGGCTACGGATACATGCAGCAGGCCATCAATAACGAGCTCTCCATCTTTTTTCTCCTGACCATCTGCCTCGGCAAGATTCTGACCACCTCCTTCACCATCGGCTCCGGAGGATCGGGCGGTGTGTTCGGTCCGTCCGTGGTCATCGGCGGAGCCGTGGGAGGGGTGGTGGGCAAGCTGGCCAACATCCTCATCCCCGGTCTGGTCAACCATCCCGGCTCCTTTGTGGTCGTGGGCATGGCCGGTTTTTTTACGGCGGTCTCCAACACGCCCATTTCCACCATCATCTTCATCAGCGAGATGACCAATTCCTACCATCTGCTGCTGCCGAGTCTGCTGGTCTGCTCCGTCGCGTACATGATCTCCAGACGCTACACCATCTACATCAAACAGGTGCAGAACAAGATCGATTCGCCCGCCCATGCCGGGGATTTCTTCGTGGACGTCCTGGAAAGCATCCGCGTGCGCGACTTGAAGGAGCGCCTTGTCCAGCCCACATTGGTCAGAAACGACATGCCCATGTCCAAGTTCAAGGAAATCTTCAGCCACACCAAACAGCATTACTTCCCCGTGGTGGACAGACAGAACCGGTTCGTGAGCATCTTCTCGTCCACGGACATCCGGGAGATCCTCTTCGACAAAACCCTGGACGACCTGGTGGTCATGGGAGACATCGGCACCAAAGAAATCATCGCCACCACCCCCAGCGAAGACCTGAACACGGTACTGGCCCGCATGACCATCAAGAACATCGACAGCCTCCCCGTGGTCAAGGAAGGGGACCCGTATACATTGCTGGGCATGCTTCCGAGAAGGGCGGTAGTGGAGTACTACAATAGGCGCGTGGAGGCGGTGAAGAAGAGGATGGAGGAAGAGTAGAAAAGAAGGGAGACAGGGAGAAACGGAGACGGGAGGCGGGAAAGGCGGTTTTAGGTGTTAGTACCTTACTCAAAAGGTCCTGTAATAAAAAACAA
>CAYWJL010000323.1:0-3277 GCA_964458145.1 uncultured Desulfovibrionales bacterium
GGGTGCGCGAGCAGATCGCCGGGTGGGACGGAGCGAAGGGCGCGCTCGTCGGCGAGATCCTTGGCGAGCGCGATGCCATCGCCGACTCCGACCAGGGCAGGAGCTTCCGCGCGTTCTGGGATTTCCTCATGTCCCAGTCCCGGCAGGAAGAGCTGACTCGGCTCCTGGTTCATGTGCTCGCTCTGCCTCCGGTTGCTGCAATGCATCCCGACCCCAGGCTCAGGCGGGTGCACTATGACTGGCTGGAGGCAGGGGAACACACCCAGAGGACCGTGGCCCTGCTTTCCGAGCAGCTGCGAAGGTTTCTGGATGACAAGGCCTGGCTTGAGAACCGGCGGATCATGGATATCCTGCGCGGCGTCGAAACCCATGCCCTGGCCCTGCGCGAGGATTCCCCGGGGGAAGGATTCATGGATCTGGTTCTGCCGTCTGCGTCCATCGAGCTTCCCCTGGAGCGGCCCCTGCACCGACCGGCGAACAAGCCGCTTATCACACAGATCGCTCTGGATGAAGGGGATGCCGAGGTGGATACGACCATCCTCTTTTCTCAGGTGGTCGTGGACAAGGCTGAACTTTCCAGGAACATCCGTCAGGAACTGCAGGAACGCGGTCAGATCAGCCTGGGGGAGGTGGTTGCCCGCCATCCCCTGCGTCATGGCCTGGCCGAGCTCGTCACCTATGTGCAGCTGGCCGGAGAATGGGAGCATGTTGTGGTGGATGAAGAACGTGAAGAACAGGTACGCTGGGAGACGGAAGCCGGCGTGATCAGGCAGGCGACCCTGCCGCATATAATTCTGGTGAGGAATGGATGACGGACTATCAAGCTACCCACGACATGCCGCGGGCACACCCCGATCAGCAACTCGGTTCCATCATCGTCCCCCTGCTCAAGGGGGTCATCTATATGGAGGAGAACCCGGCCCTGTGGCAGTCTCTGCTGACCCTGCAGGCTGCTGTCGAGGATTATGTGGCCGTGGTCGGGCTGGAACTCGTACTCGACCCATCCGAAGGGTACGCGTTTTTGCGTTCCAGACCGGAGTCAGACGACATGACCGATGCCGGGAATCTTCCCCGACTGGTGACCAGGCGACAGCTCTCCTATCCGGTCAGTCTCCTTCTGGCTCTGCTTCGCAAGAAACTTGCCGAATCCGATGCGGCTGGGGCGGATACGCGCATGATCCTTTCCCGGGATGAGGTTGTGGAGATGATCCGGATTTTTCTCCCGACCGGGAGCAACGAGGTCAAGCTCATCGACCGGGTGGACGCCCATCTGAACAAGATCGCGGATCTCGGGTTCGTGCGTCGCCTGCGGGGCCAGAAGGACATGTTCGAGGTGCGACGGATTCTCAAGGCCTTTGTGGATGCCCAATGGCTGCAGCAACTCGATGAACGTCTGGCCGAGTACCGGGAGCATCTGGCCGGGGAGGGCAGGGATGACTGATCAGCAGCTTCTCATGGATTTCATCGGTGACGACCAGCTGGCCGGATTTCGGTTGCAACGTCTGGAGATTTTCAATTGGGGAACCTTTGACAAGAGGATCTGGACCCTGCGTCTGAACGGGAAAAACGGACTGCTTACCGGGGATATCGGTTCGGGCAAGTCGACCCTGGTGGACGCCGTGACCACATTGTTGGTGCCCAGTCAGCGTATCGCCTACAACAAGGCGGCCGGAGCCGGGACCAAAGAACGTACCCTGCGCTCCTACGTCCAGGGCTACTACAAATCCGAACGTCAGGAATCCCTGGGAAGCACCAAACCCGTGGCCCTGCGCGGTATGGACACCTATTCCGTGATCCTCGGGGTGTTCTATAACGCCGGGTATGACAAGACCGTAACCCTGGCCCAGGTATTCTGGATGAAGGACACGGTGGGCCAGCCGGATCGGATCTTTGCGGCCTGTGAGCGGGATCTGTCCATTGCCGAGGATTTTTCAGGATTCGGTACCGAGATAGGCGGTCTTCGCAAGCGGCTTCACAAGGACAAGATCGAATGCTTCCCCTCCTTTCCCGGGTACGGTGCCTGGTTCAGGCGGCGTTTCGGTATCGACAACGAGCAGGCCCTGGACCTGTTTCTGCAGACCGTGTCCCTTAAATCCGTGGGCAATCTGACAGATTTCGTGCGTACCCACATGCTCAAGCCCTTTGATGTGGATCAGCGTATCAACGACCTGATCAGGCATTTCGAAAATCTCAACCGGGCCCATAAAGCGGTCCGCACGGCCAGACAGCAGGTGGAGATGCTCGAACCCCTGGTGGGGGATTGTACGCGGCACAAGGAACTCACGGCCGGGGCCGAGGAATTGCGCGCCAGCCGTGACGCATTACGTTCATGGTTCGCCACGCTCAAGCTGGAACTGCTCGAGAAGCGGCTGGCCGGATTGCAGGAGGAAAAGGGACGTCACCACGCAGCAGTCACCCGGCTCGAGGAGGAGTACGAAGCCCAGGAGATCCGGGATCGGGAAGTGCGCAAGGCCATTGCGGAAAACGGGGGCGACCGCATCGCAAGTATCGACAAGGAGATCAGGGAGAAAAAAGGGCAGCGTGATCGCCGCAAGGCAAAGGCCGGGCGGTATGAAAAGCTGGTGAGAGCTCTGGGCGAGGTACCGGCCGGTACCAGGGAGGATTTCCTACGGCAGGTGGAAGGATTCAAAAAGCTCGCCGACTCCCTGGTGGATGCCGAAGACCGGGTGCAGAACGATCTCACCGAGAGCAATGTCGCCTTTCGTCAGGGACGGAGCGAGTACGAGCAGCTTGCACGCGAGATCAAAAGCTTGAAGGCCCGTCGCAGCAACATCAGCGAACGGCAGATCGCCATGCGCAGGGAACTCTGCAGGGCTTTGGACCTCCCTGAAGACGACATGCCCTTTGCCGGGGAACTTTTGCAGGTCCGTGAAGAGGAAAAGGACTGGGAAGGGGCCATCGAGCGGCTGCTGCACAATTTCGGCCTTTCCCTGCTGGTTCCGGATCACCATTACGCCCGGGTTGCCGGGTGGGTGGACAAGACCCATCTCAAAGGGCGTCTGGTTTATTTCCGGGTGCGGGAAGAGCGGCGGACCCAGGGGCGTGTCGATCATCCCGATTCCCTGGTCCGCAAGGTGGCCATCAAGGCGGATTCTCCCTTTTTCACCTGGATGGAAGGGGAGATCGCCCACCGGTTCGATCTTGTCTGCTGCACCACCCAGGACGCGTTCAGAAGGGAGAGAAAGGCCGTCACCATGGCCGGGCAGATCAAGATGCCGGGCGGACGTCACGAAAAGGACGACCGTCACCGCATCGA
>CAYWJL010000324.1:0-3274 GCA_964458145.1 uncultured Desulfovibrionales bacterium
CGTGACCCGGTAGGGGCGGATTCCATATCCGCCCTTGTGGATTCCATATCCGCCCCGGATGTAATTTTATTCCCTGGATACCACATCCTCCATGGATTCGACATCCGTCATGGATCCCATATCCGAAAACAGGGTGAAAACGGATTCATAACGGAAACGGTGGGGGTGGATTCCGGACGCGGAAAAGGGCAGATATGGAATCTGCCCCTACGAGATTTTTGATACTGTTGTTTTGGATATGTTTGCACATTTGCTTACAACGGCTCATGGGCTAAGCAGTCAATGGGCTCTTCAGCTTCAACCCCAAGGAGGTCGTGCATGAAAACCGTTTTTGTCGATGTCGAACGCTGCATAGGCTGCAGGCATTGCGAGCTGGCCTGCGCCAGGGCCCATCACGAGCCGCTTCCGGATCTGTCAAATCCACTTCCTGCGGATCTTCCCCGGCCGCGCATAGGGGTGGAACTCGGGGTGGATTTCCTGACCTTTCCCCTGAAATGCCGCCATTGCAATCCGGCCCCGTGCGTGCAGATCTGTCCCTCCGGCGCCCTTGTGCGTGATCCTGAATTCGATACGGTCATGGTGCAGGAAGACCTGTGCATCTCCTGCGGCATGTGCGCCATGGTCTGTCCCTTCGGCGCCATGTCCTTTGCCATGAGCACCAAGACCGGAAAGAAGACCGCGTACAAATGCGACAACTGCATCGAACGGCAGAAAGAGGATCAGCTCCCCGCCTGCGTGGAAGCCTGCAAGACCGGAGCGCTCTCCTTCGGCTACGTGAACGATGCGGTCAAGGCTGCCAAAAAGGATTTCGCCCTGAACATCACAAGGACGGTCCAGGGGGATACGAGCTCGTCTGTTCCGGAAAACATGCAGGCCTATCAGGCCATACGGGAAAGCCTCGCCCGACTGGGACCGCTGCCGTCCTCCAGGTGAACCGAAAAAACGAACGTCGCCCAGACACGCATCATTTCATCATCAGTCGAACACCACACCAGCTCACGAGCTCACCAGCTCACCAGCTCTTTCCAAGGAGGCGCACAATGACCGCTCAGTATGATCCGGATACTCTGAATAAAATCATAGACGAACGTACCATCGACGAATCCGCCAAGCCGGTCCTCAAACGGGCCATGCAGGAAAACATAGAAACGGCCTGGGATCGCCTCGAGGCCCAGCAGCCCCAGTGCGGATTCGGCCAGACCGGTGTCTGCTGCAACCGCTGCACCATGGGACCCTGCCGCATCGATCCCTATGGGGGATCACCTGTCAGAGGAGTCTGCGGGGCCGATGCCGACCTCATCGTGGCCAGAAATCTCCTGGACGACCTGAACACGGGCGCGGCCGCCCACTCGGACCATGGCCGCGAGGTCATCGAGACCATGCTGGAAACCGCCGAAGGTTCTGCCCAGGGGTACGAAATCCTGGATACAGACAAACTCATGGCCGTTGCCGGTGAATACGACATTCCCACCGAGGACAGAACAAACGACGAAATCGCCAAGGACGTGGCCATAGGCATGCTCGAGGAGTTCGGGACCATCAAGAATTTCATCCAGTTCACCCGCAGGGCCCCGGAAAAAACCCAGGCTATCTGGAACAAGATCGGAATCATGCCCCGCAGTGTGGACCGGGAGATCGTCGAAGGCATGCACCGCATCCACATGGGGGTGGGGGCCGATTACGCCAACATCCTGCTCCACGGTCTGCGCACGGCCCTGGCCGACGGATGGGGCGGCTCCATGATGGCCACCGAGGTCTCGGACATTCTTTTCGGAACGCCCGAGATCAAGGACTCATGGGTCAACCTCGGCGTCCTCAAAAAGGAGATGGTCAACATCGTCCTGCACGGACACAATCCCGTTCTCTCGGAGATGGTGGTCGAGGCCTCTCGCCTGCCCGAGATGCAGGAAAAGGCAAAGGCCAAAGGCGCTCAGGGCATCAACCTGGCCGGCATGTGCTGTACGGGCAACGAGCTGCTCATGCGCAAGGGCGTACCCATTGCCGGAAACATGCTCAACCAGGAACTGGCCCTGGCAACCGGTGCCGTGGAGGTCATGGTCATCGACTACCAGTGCATCTTCCCGTCCATCACCAAAACAGCGGCCTGCTTCCATTCCAAGGTGGTGTCCACCAGCGAGAAGTCCAAAGTGCCCGGTGCCGTGCACATGGAATTCCATCCCAAGAACGCCATGGATACGGCCAGGGGTATTGTCCAGCTGGCTATCGACAACTTCGAGAAAAGGGACCCGAACCGCGTGCTCATACCGGGCGAACCCGTGAAGATGATGGCCGGCTTTTCCGTGGAAGCGGTCTTGAAGGCTTTGGGGGGAACATTGAAACCCCTGATCGATGCCATTGCCGCGGGTCAGATCAAGGGTGCCGTGGGCATGGTCGGGTGCAACAACCCCAAGATCAAGCACGACTACGGCCATGTCCGCCTGGCTCAGGAACTCATCAAGCGCGACATCCTGGTGGTCCAGACGGGGTGCGCCGCCATTGCCGCGGGCAAGGCAGGACTGCTGCTTCCCGAAGCTGCCGATCAGGCGGGCGACAATCTGAAAGCAGTGTGTCAGGCCCTGGGCATCCCGCCGGTCCTGCACATGGGCTCGTGCGTGGACTGCTCGAGAATCCTGGTCCTGGCAGCCGAACTGGCCAAGGCCCTGGACGTCTCCATCGACCAGCTCCCCCTGGCCGGGGCCGCTCCCGAATGGATGTCCCAGAAGGCCGTGTCCATCGGTTCCTACTTCGTGGCCTCGGGCGTGTTCACGGTCCTGGGCATCCCGCCCAAGATCTTCGGCAGCGCCAATGTCCTGAACCTCCTGGCCTCGGGCCTGAACGACGTGGTAGGCGCGGCCTTTGCCGTTGAACCCGATCCGGTCAAGGCGGCGGACATGATCGAAAAGCACATCCTGGCCAAGCGTGAAGGTCTCGGGATCTGATCCCCCGAAACGATCATATCGCGACAAAAACGTAGGGGCGGACCTATGTGTCCGCCCTTATGTGCCGGATAGACGTTCAAGAACATACTCCGGTATTCATGCACGTTCATGGACACCATTTTTTCAGATATGACGGATCAGATTCGGGCGGACACACAGGTCCGCCCCTACCTGCCATTTGCAACCATCACACACCCCCATTCTCATAAGGACACCCCATGGATCACCAATCCCGCAGTGAACACCTCTTCAGCGCGGCGGATTATCTCGACGAACACCGGGCCCCGCATACCGAGGGAACCCGCATCGTCATCACGGGCAAGGGCGGGGTCGGC
>CAYWJL010000325.1:0-3270 GCA_964458145.1 uncultured Desulfovibrionales bacterium
ACATCGCCAGGAACATCTCCGTATATATCGACGACGACAACCTGCTCTGCGGTCGCGCCGGGGCCCAGGGGCGTTACGGCATCCTCTACCCCGAGCTGGACGGCGACTTCCTGGACATGGCGGTCAAGGATCTGCCCAACCGTGAGAATTCTCCCTTCACCCTGACCCAGGAAGATGCGGACATCATCATCAATGAAATCGCACCTTACTGGAAGGGCAAGACCCACGCCCTGACCTATGACGATCCCGACGGGCTCCACTCCAGATACATCGTCAACGAAACCTCCTCCTTCCGTTCCTGCCTCCAGTGGGTGCATGACTACGAAGTCGTCCTGAAGCGCGGTTTCGGCGGCATCCGTGCTGAAATGCAGGAAAAGCTGGACGCCCTGGACCCCTTCTCCCCCAAGGACAACACCGAGAAGAAGCCCTTTATCGAGGCCATCATCCTGGTGTGTGACGCCATCATTCTCTGGGCCAACCGTCACGCCGATCTGGCCGAGAAAAAGGCCGGCGAGGAAAAGGACGAGACCCGCAAGGCCGAGCTGCTGGAAATGGCCCGGATCTGCCGCAAGGTGCCCGAGCAGCCCGCAGAGACCTTTCACGCGGCCGTACAGCCCCAGTGGTTCCCCCAGATGTTCTCCCGTCTGGAGCCGAAGACCGGAACCATCGTCTCCAACGGCCGCATGGATATGTATCTTTATCCCTATTATGAAAAGGACGTGGAAGAGGGCCGTCTGGACGAGATCAAGGCCATGGAGCTCATCGAGTGCATGTTCGTGGGCATGGCCCAGTTCATCGACCTGTACATCTCCCCTCAGGGCGGCGACTTCAACGAAG
Organism: uncultured Desulfovibrionales bacterium; assembly: GCA_964458145.1. Lineage (GTDB taxonomy): Bacteria > Desulfobacterota > Desulfovibrionia > Desulfovibrionales > Desulfomicrobiaceae > Desulfoplanes. Next base: position 838 of record CAYWJL010000325.1, read on the forward strand.
GCTACGCCCACTGGGAAGCCGTGACCATCGGTGGTCAGACCAAGAACGGTGTCGACTCCACCAACGAGCTTTCCTATCTCTTCCTGCGCTCCAAGCGTGAGTTCCCCCACCACTATCCCGACCTGGCGGCCCGCATCCATGCCCGGGCACCCCAGCGGTTCCTGGCCGAGATCGCCGAGACCATCAAGGAAGGTTCGGGTTTTCCCAAGCTGATCAACGACGAAGAAGTCATTCCCCTGCACCTGGCCAAGGGCGCCAAGTTCGAGGAGATCTACGACTACTCCATCTCCGGCTGCGCCGAGATCCGCATGCCCAACCGCGACACCTACACCTCGGGCTGTGCGTACATCAACTTTGCCGCCGCCCTGGAAATGGTCATGTATGACGGCAAGATGCTCAAGTACGGCGACGAGCAGCTGGCTCCCACCACGGGCGATCCCTGCGAATTCAAGACCTTTGATGAATTCCTGAACGCCTACACCGTCCAGCATAGAAACCTGCTCAAGCACGCTTTCTCCCAGCAGGCCCGTGTCATCGACCTGCGCAAGGATCACTTTGCCGCGCCTCTGGCCGATGCCATGCACGCCCTCTGCCGCAAGCATTGCGTGGACATCCACCAGCCCGACGTTCCCGAAGGCATCGATCTGGGATACTTTGAAGTTATCGGTTACGGTACGGTCATCGACTCCCTGGCCGCCATCAAGAAGCTGGTCTTCGAGGACAAGAAGCTGACCATGAAGCAGATCGTCGAGGCCTGCAAAGCCGACTTCAAGGGATACGAAGATATCCAGGCCATGCTGCGGACCGCTCCCTGCTTCGGCAACAACGATCCCTACGCCGACGAAATCGGCAAGTATGTGGACTCCCTGAGCGTGGAATTCGCCGAAAAGTACCAGGACGAGCTGGGCGTGCACCTGGATGTCCGCTACGTGCCCTTCACCTCGCACGTTCCCTTCGGCCGCGTGGTCTCCGCCACCCCCAACGGTCGTGTGGCCTGGTACCCCCTGTCCGACGGTTCCTCCGCTTCCCACGGTGCGGACAAGAACGGCCCCACCGCCATTCTCATGTCCAACTACACCACCAAGAACTTCGACCATCGCGAGCGTGCCGCCCGCCTGGTGAACATCAAGTTCACGCCCAAGTGTGTGGAAGGCGAGGAAGGCACCCAGAAGCTGGTCGACTTCATCCGCGCCTACTGCGACCTGCGTCTGTGGCACATCCAGTTCAACGTGATCAACGCCGACACCCTGATCAAGGCCCAGAAGAATCCGGAACAGTACCGCAACCTGATCGTGCGTATTGCAGGCTACTCCGCCTACTTCTGCGACCTGTCCAAGGATCTTCAGGATGATCTGATTGCCCGGACCGCCCACGAAATGATGTAGGGGCCAAGCAACCAAAGGGGGCAGGGTGAAGGCCCTGCCCTTTTTTTGAGGCGGTTGTTGGAGAATGGGGGCTGTTGCCGGCCGGTGTATTTACGGACATGCACGGACAAACACGGACGGCCACGGACCAGCCGGCGGATGCAGCGGAAGCATTTTGGCATCAAACGGCAGATGCCGCAATTTTTGAAAATTTCTCACAGGGACAAGGGGAAATACCATGAGCTCGATTTTGGATAGAAAGACCACAGGAACGGTATTCAGTGTGCAGAAATACTCTGTGCATGACGGGCCGGGCATCAGGACCATTGTGTTCATGAAGGGGTGTCCTCTTCATTGTGCCTGGTGTTCCAACCCCGAATCCCAGGACTTCAAGCCCCAGATTGCCTACAACCGCAACAATTGCATCGGCGCGGACAAGTGTACCTTCTGCCTGGAACGGTGTACCAGCGGGGCCATCACCATGGGCGATGACGGCAAGGTGGATATCGACCACGATCTGATCAAGAATGAGCTGTTTCTGGCCGATGTCTGTCCGGGCAACGCCATCATCGTGTATGGCGAAGAGCAGAGTGTGGATACGGTTTTGAAGCGGGTCGAAGAGGACGAACGGTTCTATGCCCGTTCCGGCGGGGGGATGACCTTGTCAGGGGGCGAGCCCTTTGCCCAGCCCAAGTTCGCCCTGGCCCTGTTGCGTGAGGCCAAGCACCGGCGCATCAATACTGCCGTGGAAACCTGCGGTCAGGCCCCCTGGGACGTGATCGACGCCTGCCTGCCTTTTGTGGATTATATGCTTTTTGATATCAAATCCATGAACGACGAGAAGCACAAGGAAATGACCGGCCGCACCGGTGAGCAGATCCGAGAGAACCTCGTCCGCATCAAGGAAAAATATCCCAGCAAGAAAATCAGGGTTCGCACCCCGGTGATTCCGGGTTTCAACGATACCGTGGAAGACATCCGGGCCATCATCGACTTTGTGGATTCCCTGCCCGGCGAGAAATGTGAATACGAAGCCCTGCCCTTCCACCGCATGGGCCAGCCCAAGTAC
>CAYWJL010000326.1:0-3270 GCA_964458145.1 uncultured Desulfovibrionales bacterium
AAATTTCATCAAACAAGGAATTTCGCTGACGTGGATTTCAACTATATTTTTGGCCCCGTTCCTTCGGGAAGACTCGGTCGTTCTCTGGGGCTCGATCTCCTTGGCCGCCCCATCTGTGATTTCGATTGTCTGTACTGCGAAGTCGGCAAGACCCGCGTCCACACCCTGACCCGCAAACCATGGGTCAAGGCCGATACCATTTTGACGGAACTCGAAGCCTGGCTTTCCCTGGACCTGCCGCGCCCCGAGTACATCACCCTGGGGGGCAAGGGAGAACCCTGTCTGAACAGCGACATGGGTGCCGTCATCGATGGCGTCCACCGACTGGCTCCCGAGATTCCGGTCGCGGTCCTGACCAACGGCACCCTGCTCGGCGATACCGAGGTCGAAAAAGCCCTGGAGGGTGCGCAGGTGGTTCTTCCTTCCATGGACACTCTGATCCCGGAAGAATTTCTCACGCTCAATCGTCCCTGCCCGGGCCTGGATCTGGAAACGATCAGGACGTCCATCCTTCATTGGGGGGCGCGGTATGGCGGAACCATCTACCTTGAAATTCTTCTTGTGGCCGGAATCAACGACACGGACGCCAACCTTCACGCCATGCGATCCTTTTGCCGGGACCCTTCACCGCATCGTATAGACGTAGTCACCATGACCCGACCGGGTGCCTTTTCCGCAGCACGTCCCGTTGACCAGGCCACCCTTGCCAAGTGGCAAACATCTCTGACGCCGGCCCACCCTGAACAGTCCGCCACCCGGACGGCCCCAAAAATCAAGCCCGGTGCGTCGGCAACCATGCATGACGACCAGCTGGCAAAGGCAATCCTGAATTCCGTCGCCATTCGCCCCCAAACCGTGCCCCAAATCAGCCTGGCCATGGGAGTGCGTGAGGAACAGGTCCGAAACGTCATCGACCACCTTGCTGCCGAACGCCGGATCACCGGCATCCCCGATGCCGGCACCACGTTCTATTCCCTTGCCGATCAGGATCGGGAATAAAACACCTACAAATTTCCAGACGTCCCCGGGCCCGCGAACGTATCATTCACGAGAGCCTGAATCCGCCCTGCCGATCTTTTGCAGACAGGGCACGGCCGGGGAAACGTCTCCAACTTTTCACTCATAGATGAGGATATCATGGCCTCCAACAAAAAACGTCGTAAAATGTTCATCAGTGTTCTTCCCGGAGAGCAGGTCGAAGTGGTTCTGACCCAGGACGGCCGGGTCGAAGAATATTACCTGGAAATGGTCCACCAGAGCAAAACCAAGAGCAATATCTACAAAGGAAAAATCCACAACATCGATGCCGCTCTGCAGGCGGCCTTTATCGCCTACGGGGCTCAGAAAAACGGATTCCTGCAGGTGGACGAGGTCCATCCCGAATACTACCAGCCCGGGGTCAAACGCAGGAAAGGGAGCAAATACCCCCCGCTCCAGGAAGCCCTCAAACCCGGCCAGGAGGTTCTGGTTCAGGTGGTCAAGGACCCTACGGGTTCCAAGGGAGCCTTTTTGTCCACCTACCTCTCCCTGCCCGGACGCTACATCGTCCTCACCCCCGGGCGTGAGCAGCTCGGTATCTCCCGAAAAATCGAAGATCCCAAGGAACGCGAACGCCTGAAAAAGATCTTCGAGGAACTCAAGGTTCCCGAAGGTCTCGGACTCATCGTACGCACGGTGAGCGAAGGCCAGAGCAAAACCACCCTTGGCAGGGATCTGCAGTTTCTCAAACGATTATGGAAGGAAGTTCGCAAAAAGGGAGTGGAGGCATCCACACCGAGCCTGGTGTACGAGGAAAAGGACCTGGCCTTCAGGGCAGTGCGGGACTATTTCACCCAGGACGTGAGTGAAATTTGGGTGGATCACGACGAAACGGCCAAGATGGTCAAGGATACCGTGACCCTGCTCTATCCCCGCCGCACCAAGATGGTCAAACAGCACACGGATTTCGAACAGACCCTGTTCGAACGGTTCAATATCGAGAACCAGCTCGTCCAGATTTTCCGCAGGGAGGTGAATCTTCCAAGCGGCGGCCAGCTCTGTTTCGACCAGACCGAAGCCCTCATGGCCGTGGACATCAACTCGGGCAAGATCGGGGGCAAAAAGAATTTCAAGGAAATGGCTCTGCGGACCAATCTCGAAGCAGCCGAAGAAATCCCCCGCCAGCTCCGTCTGCGTGACGTGGGCGGCCAGGTGGTCGTGGACTTCATCGAAATGAAGGACAGAAACCATATCCAGCAGGTGGAAAAAACCGTGCGTGCGTCCATGAAGGGCGACAAGGCCAGAACGGACGTGGGCCGACTTTCCAAATTCGGACTCATGGAACTCATCCGCCAACGACTGGGCACATCGGCCCTCTCGTTGAGCATGGAACCCTGCCCCTGCTGCAACGGCGTGGGTATCCGACGGAATCTCGAATGGCAGGCCATCCAGACTCTCAAAGAGATGTACAGGCAGCTGCGCCGCAAACAATGCCCGTCTCCTTTCGAATACTGTACCTCACCCGAGCTGGCCGCTTACATCCTCAATCACAAGCGGGAGATGATCCATCGCTTTGAAGAGGAATTTTCCAAGGACATCTTCCTGGTGTCCTCCGTACCTCCTTCGAACCAATAACCCGATGGCTTCCCAACGAGTTCTCCTGCACATCTGCTGCGGCCCCTGCGCCATCTATCCCGTCCAGGTTCTCAGGGACCAGGGATATGATGTCGCAGGGCTCTATTTCAATCCCAATATCCACCCGCTTCAGGAATATCTGAGACGCAGGCAGGGCGTGGAGGAAACCGCTGACAAAATGGGATTCCCGGTCATCTACAAGGACAAGGACTACGACCCGTCCAAGTATCTGCGCGCAGTGGCCTTCCGGGAAAACAACCGCTGTTTCCATTGCTATGCCATGCGGTTGGAAAAAACATGGTCCGTGGCCAAACGGGGCGGATTCGATTTCTTCACCACTACCTTGCTCTACAGCAAATTCCAAAAGCACCAGACCATCACCGACCTCGGCCGCGACATCGCCGGCAAGGGACAAACCCGGTTCCTGTACCAGGATTTCAGGGAAGGTTGGAAACAGGGCATCGACATCTCCAAGGAATGGGGGATTTACAGACAGCAGTATTGCGGATGCATCTATTCGGAGATGGAACGGTATAAACGGGAGTTGGAAGGGCTGTTTTAAGTTTTAAGGGTTAAGGGGTAAGGGGGAAGAAGGAGGACTCTGGAACCTGGGGGCTTTTCGATAATAACGTCATCTCGGACTTTCAGGATTTGTCT
>CAYWJL010000327.1:0-2600 GCA_964458145.1 uncultured Desulfovibrionales bacterium
ATTTCAATTAGATAACGCGATCGACCCCCAATAACCACCCCGCGATTTAACCATATAAAAAGCCATATTAAAATATTGACACAGACATTCCAGCATCCTATTTTATCCATATGAAAAAACGATCTGATTTTGAGTGGGATCCAGCCAAGGACTTGATAAACAAAGAAAAACATGGAGTCTCATTCGCTTTGGCACAACGCGCTTTTCTTGATCAGCATCGTATCATTCTCGAAGATCTAGGGCATAGCCGGACCGAAAAACGCTACTACTGCCTCGGCAAGGTTGACGCCGGCATCCTGACAGTACGATTCACCTATCGAAAACACAAAATCAGAATTATAGGGGCCGGTTATTGGCGAAAAGGGAAAAAGATCTATGAAAAAGAAAATCAAATACACGGATGAACCAATGGGTGAAGTAAAGGTGGTTACCGATTTCCTGCCTTCACCGGAAGAACTTGCCTTAAAAGACGAGACCGTCAAAGTAACGATCTCTCTTAGTAAAACAAGTGTCGATTTCTTCAAACAGGAGGCCAAAAAATACAACACGCAGTATCAGAAAATGATACGACGCCTGCTTGATGAATATACGGCTCATCAATAAACTGAGGCTCTTGTCGGGTTTCAGGGGCCTGCTTTGGAGGTGCGGTAACTTTCATGCAGTGATTCTCCGGCTTTGTTTTTTCCCTCCTGGGAACGCCGAGCGTCTGCTCGGCACTGCGTTTACTATCCGGCAGAAATATGGGCAGATGATGCCGGCTAGAGAGCATGAAGCTCTACCCCGGCTGGACAGTGAAAACACTGACTCAGAAGCACTCCTCACAACCCTTCAACCCGGATATCGCCAATGCCTTTTTCCGTGCAGGCATGATCGAATCCTGGGGGCGGGGCATTGAAAGGATCATCGAGGCCTGCCGGGCAGCCAATGTGGCCATTCCCAAATTACGCTTTGAAGCTGCAGGGTTGTGGTTTGAGTTTCCGTGTACATTGAGTGCGGAGGGACACTGTGTCCCAAAAGGAACTGAAAAAGTTGCAGTTGAAATTACCGAGCAAAAAACCCACGGCCCAAGTTACCGGCCAAGTTGCCATGAACGGAGATTTTTGCATGAACTCCATCAAGCTTCCCGAACATGCCCTTCAAAAACGCGAAAGCCATTATCTGTGGGGTAAACGCTATATGATGCATATGGACGAAACAGGCAGGGCGCTGCTTGTGGAGAGGGGGCATTCCATCCTCACGTTGGAACTTCCTCCGGACACGCCGATTCCCAAACGAGAGGAAGGGTTGGAGGCCTGGTACGGGGAGGAACTCAGGAAACGGGCCATGGGGTTGATCCCGAAATGGGAAAAGATCATCGGCGTGAAGGTGAAGCGGCTATGCATCAGCAAGATAAAGATCGGATGGAGCAGCAGCGATCCGGAAAGCGGGACCATCGAGTTGAACGCGGATCTGGCCAGGCACCCCCTGGATTGCATGGAGTATATTCTGGTCCTTGCAATGGTTCATTTGCGGGAGCCGAGCCATGACGCCCATTGTGTCAGCCTGATGGATTCGTTCATGCCCAAATGGCGATTGCAGCGGGAGCGGTTGGACGCGTTGACAGGGCGGCAGGAGGACAAAAGGGCGGATATGGAATCCGCCCTTACGGGTTCAAGGTGGGAAACAGAATAGGGATGAACCATTCCTGCCCTACACCCCCGGTATCCCTACCGGTCCGGGCAGGTCGGGAATGCCGCACCCCAGTGCCATACAGATCGCTATGACGAGTACCACACTACAAACCATGCGCATGTTCATTCCTTCCTCCTGATTGTTCATGAATGTTCCGAAGGACCTGGGTCAACGCCTGCACGACCGCAATCCTCCACTCCTATCCCAAAATAGCGACATCGAAAACACGATAGTAACACACGGGCAATCCGTTCGTCACGGAAACCGGTTTACATGGAATCAATTCCACGTAACGCACCAATTTCCGGAGGACCAACATGGAACCCGTGCTCAAGGCTGATCTTCACGTTCATTCCAAACATTCATCCCGCCCTTCCCAGTGGCTGCTGCAGAAAATCGGATGCCCGGAGAGCTTCACCGACCCCAGGACCATCTATGATCGCGCCCGGGAGCGGGGCATGGATCTGGTGACCATCACCGACCACAACTCCATTGCCGGATGCCTGGAGATCGCCCACCTGCCCAACACCTTCATCAGCGAAGAAATCACCACCTATTTTCCCGAGGACACGTGCAAACTGCACATCCTGGCCTATGACATCACCGAAGAAGACCATCGGGAATTCCAGACACTCCGGTCAAACATCTTCGATCTGGTCGCCTATCTCCGATCACAGTCCATTGTACACGCTCTGGCACATCCCCTGTTTGCGGTCAACGAACGTCTGACCGTCGAGCATGTGGAACAAAGTCTGATCCTGTTCAATCTCTTCGAACTGAACGGCTGCCGCGACCAGGCCCAGAATCACACCATGCGGACCATTCTTGCCGCCATGACCAAAGACGGTTTCTACGATCTCGTCCAGAAGCACGCCCTGCCCCCGTGGGGGCAGACGCCATGGATAAAGGGTCTGACAGCGGGATCGGAC
>CAYWJL010000327.1:2610-3261 GCA_964458145.1 uncultured Desulfovibrionales bacterium
CAGCTTTCTCCAGAAAGTCGTGGAGAAAAAGGGGCGTCCCGAGGGAGTACCGGCCACTCCCGAGACCATAGCCCGGAATCTCTACTCCATCGCCTACCAGTACTACCACGACCGGTTCAATATGAAACACGCCCGCAAATCCGTGTTCCTGCGATTCGTGCACGGATGCCTGTCCCCCGAAGGCAACGCCAAGGCCTCCCTCATGGAGCGCGTGCACCGGTTGTTCACCTCTCCCAAAACACGGATAACCGCCCGCCTGCTGGATTCGGAAACCATGCAGGAATACCTCCTGCGCGAGGCGAGCGACATTGTCACGAACGACAGGAATTTCCTGCATGTGGCCGAGGGCTGCCCCCGGGATCAGAAGGATCTCGACCGGATCTGGGCGGCCTTTGTAAACAGGGGATCGGACAGGATGATCGCCCATTTTCTCGAACGCATCCTCCAGAGCTTTCACAAGGCCAACCTGTTCGACGTGTTCCATTCCATCGGTGCTGCCGGGTCCCTGTACACCATGCTGGCCCCGTACTTCCCGGACTTGATCCGGGATCTTGATGGACGAGGTCGATAGCCTGATGTCAGAGACTGCCTTCGTGTCGTCCAAGATCCCGGCCTTCGCCGGGATGACGGCGAAGGGGAAAATTCGATTTC
>CAYWJL010000328.1:0-3252 GCA_964458145.1 uncultured Desulfovibrionales bacterium
TCTCGCCCCATCGCAGGCGGTTGGCCGAATTCGCTCAATCCCTTGCAGAGCAGCAGGACATTCATGTGGCGTGGGCGGAAGACGGCACGACGGCCATCGCCGATGTCATAAAGCACCCGCCCCTCGCCGTGATCATCGACCACCTTGAACGCAAAAGAGGCGGTGCCGGAATAATCGGTGTTCGGGGTATACACATAGGCCCCGTTGGCATTGACCACCACCGTGCCGTGCTCGCTTGCCTGTGACAGGGAAAAGGCCAGGGTGTCTCCATCCGGATCTGTGGCGTGGAGCCAGTCCGCCAGGGATGTGTCTTCCTGCGTGCTCACTGTTACATTATGGGCATTGGGGGCAGCATTTTCCAATTCGTCAATGTCATTGTCGTCATCCCTGTCATCGTCGGGATCGTTTTGTTGGAGGATGATGCCGTCGGGAAGCCTGAACTCCGCGATTACCGGATCAGGAGAGTCGGGCAGGTCAAATTCCATAGTGACCTGTTCGTCAGGAGTGACCGGCGGTTGAAGGGGAATGGGCGGAAGATTTTGACCCAGAGGGTTCTGGTTGTCCGGGTTCAGGGGGTCAGGCGGGTTCCCGAGTGCCTGATCGACTGTGAGTAAAGCTGTTTCCAGAGGATTGCCATCTCCCTCTGGAGGGGTATCCGGATCGGCCGGTGGTTCCTGGCCGGGAGTCTCCTGGCCGTCCCCGTCTGTTCCACCTTCACCTGCTTCGCCGCCTTCAGGCTGTTCGGGGGGCTCACCGCCATCCTGATCCCCCTGACCCGGTTCACCGCCCTGATCGTCGGTATCGTCGCCTGTTCCCGAGGTGGAAACAATGGGTGTGGCTCTCTCGAGCTGCTGCATCTCTTCGGGCTCGGCCAGACGCAATGGCCCCATGGGGGTGTCCCTGACCAGGGTGGCGAATGTGCCTGTGGTGTTCATGAATCGGATGGTGCCGAACTGGTCCTGGACAACCATGATATGCCCGGGTTCGATATCGCCCAGATAGATCTTGTCTTCCCCCTCCCCCGTGATGACCCAGAATTCGGTTCCCCGGATGCCGATGGTGGCAAGAGGTGATTTGACCTTGAACTCGTCCGGATTCTGTTCGGCGATTTTGCCGGTCACGGTCCTCAAGGTGCCCTTGGCCATATCCAGAAGGAATCTGGAATTGTCGGCATCGTCCTTATCGTACACGTAATCGTCGATGCTGATGCGACTGTTCTCGGCCTGAGACAGGGTGGTATCATCCTCGAATCTGATTTCCACCCGGCCGTCATCCTGGGTGATGATGATCGCGCCCTTGGCGATTGCATCTCCCTGGGCAATGGGGGTCAGGCCTGATTCGGTTTCCAGAAAGACATGGCCGGTGACGGAGATGATGGTGCCGATGCTGGGTGCGTTGGTTTCCATGGCTGGACTCGCTGGTGGATGAGGTGAGCGGTTGGCCCCGTGATGACGGGTGGCTCCGGGGCAGGGAAGTCAGAAAAGCTTTGTACTCAGGCCGGTTTACCTCGTTAAAAAAGATCCATGCGCAGATTGCCCATGACATAGTGCAGCTGATAGGCGGCCTGATAGGTCTCGATGTGTGCGGCCACGGCCTGGCTGGTGGCGTTGATGAAGTTGATCTCTCCGTCCAGGACGTCGAGGAGGGATCGCGTTCCGAGCTTACGTTCCTTGCGGGCCAGATTGAGGAATGCTTCTACGATCACTGCCTGATTTTCCAGGTACTTGTGGTTTTCTCGGGAGATGAGCAGGTTCTGCCAGGCATTGGAAATCTGTTCTTCCACCAGATCTCTGGTGTTTTTTTCCATGTTTTTCAGGCGCAGGATCTCGGAGCGTCCCGTCCGGACGGCGGCCATGTCCGATCCGCCGTTGAAAAGATTGTACTTGAATTCGACACCGGCCCGTCCCTCACGGCGTATGCCGCTGGCTCCATCATCATTTTCCCGTCTTTTGCCTTCCAGAACGACATGCAGCGTGGGATAATAGGCGGCTTTGCGGACGGTAAGATCGTGCTCGGATGCCTGGATATTGTGTTTGGCAATATTGATGTTCGGATTGGAGGTCAGTGCCTTTTGCGTGGCCTCTTCAATGGTCATGGGGATTTTGGCGAAGGCCTTGGGGGGAAGGGCAAACCCGGCGACCTCTTCATCCGTTGGAATGCGTTTGAAAACGGCCTTGAAACGGTTTTTGGCCAGCAGGAGTTCTCCCTGAGCCATGACCAGACGTGCCCTGGCTCCGGCCAGCTGGGACTTGATCTGCAGGACGTCCGATGAAAGCCCGGCACCTTTTTCCACCAGGGTTTCTTCCATGCCCGTCTGTCTTGTGATATTTTCCTCGGACCGAATGGCGTATTTGAGCTGTTCTCTGGCCTTGACGACCTGCAGGAATGCTCCGATGCCGTCCAGCAGGACGTCCTGCCGGGCCTGCTCCAGTTCGGTTTTGGCCTGCTCGGCCTGCTCGTTGGCCCGGTCCACGGTTCCGGATGTTCGTCCGAAATCGGTCACAAGTTGGCTTCCCCTGATGGTCTGGACATTACGCAGGTCGGATGTGTCCGAGTGATCCGTTCTGCGGATGTCTTCCTGGCCGGCTTCGGAAGAAAGATCCACCGAGGGATACCAGCCGCCCCGGGCCTGTTCGAGGGCAGACAAGGCGGCGTCACGATTGGCCTCTGCAGCCTTGATCAGTTCGTGATGGTTCATGAGTTCGGGAAGGATATGCCGCAGACCTTGAGCTTGGACGAGTCCGGGCAGGACCAGGAACACGAGCATGGACGCAAGAATGATTTTTTTCATGGGTGGCTGGGGGCTGGGGTTGAGAGAAAAACTATTCAGACCGGGGCAGTGAATTGGATGTGTATGACATTCCGGGATCTGATGGGACGAGGAGGAAGGGTCAGTCCTTATCATCCCGGGATAATGATTGTTTCGTGTGTACTCGTTGAGAGTGGTCGATTACGTATGACAGTTGGCTTGAGTCATACAATTCATATGGCACAGCTTGAGATTTTCTTCAAGGAGATTTACGTTTTCCGGTTTGGTGAAATCGTTGCCGGAAAAGGGTTTGCGCGTTCAACATTCACAAAAAAAGGCGATCGTATGATCGCCTTTTTTTGTGAAGAAATGTAACTCGTTATTATTGCCGGTAGATGATCGTCCCCACGTGTTCGCCGTTCAACGCCTTGGTCAGATTACCGGGAACCATGCCGTTGATGATCTGGACCTGATCGATGACCTCGCTGTTCTGGATGATGTCC
>CAYWJL010000329.1:0-3251 GCA_964458145.1 uncultured Desulfovibrionales bacterium
GTTCCACCCAGAAACCAAAGTCTGCCAGACCCGAGATCACGCCTTCAAAGACCTCACCGATATGTTCGCGCAGATGGAGGATGGTGGCCCGTTTGAGGATCTCCCGTTCGGCCTGCATGGCCTTACGTTCGCATTCGTTGATGTTTTCCCCTATTTTGATCAGAGCCTTTTTGCCGGGCAATTTTGCGTCACCTGCACTCAGGCATGCCTTGAGGGCTCGGTGCACGTTGATGTCGGCGTACCGTCTGATGGGTGAGGTGAAGTGGCAGTAGCAGTCGGATGCCAGGCCGAAATGCCCCTGATTGGTGGGGCTGTATCCGGCCTTCATCATGGATCTGAGCAGGAGGCGATTGACCAGGAACGCCATGTCGGAACGTTCGGCAATGGTGAGCAACTCCTGTAGTTCCTTGGGAGAGCGTCCCTTGGGCAGGTGTTCGCCGAGATCGGTTCTGGCGAGAAGTTTCATGAGGGCGTCCAGCTTGTCCTGATCCGGGTTGGGATGGACCCTGTAGAGAAACGGAGCCTGGCGTTCGGTCAGATATTCCGCCACGGCCTCGTTGGCAGCGAGCATGAACTCTTCGATCATCTGATGGCCGAAATGCCGGGTCTTGGGAATGACCTGAATGGCCAGTTCTCCGGGGTCCTGGATGATCTCTGATTCCGGAAGGTCGAAATCGATGGACCCGCGTTTCTGTCGGTTGGCCAGAAGCTTGCGGGCCAGGGTTTCGGCCGTTTCGAGCATGGGAAGGGTGGGTTTCAGTTGCTGCCGAACATCTTTGTTATCCAGAAACAGGGCTTCGTTCACCTGGGAATAGGTCAACCGGGCATGACTCTTGATGACAGCCGGATAGAAGGAGCTTTTTTTGAAGGTTCCCTTGGACGAAAATTCCATCTCCGCGACCATGGCCAGCCGGGGTTCGTCCGGATTCAGGCTGCACAATCCGTTGGACAGGGCCTCGGGAAGCATGGGTTCCACGGAAAGGGGGAAGTAATAGGAGTTGCCCCGCTCCAGGGCTTCCCGGTCGAGAGATGATCCGGGATGCACGTAATGGGAAACATCGGCGATGGCCACGTGAAGGCGGAACCCGTTGTCCGTGCGGGCCACATGGATAGCATCATCGAAGTCTCTGGCTCTGGCTCCATCGATGGTCACCAGGGGCAGATCGCGCAGGTCCTTGCGGTTTTTGAAATCATCGGGAGAGGGGCGATTCGGGAGTTCCGATGCCTGGTTCACGACCGATCGTGGGAAGGGACCGGGAATGCAGTGGCCTATCTTGACCAGGTTTTCCTGGACAGCCAGGGACCCTTCTTCCCCCAGGATGGAGGTGGCCGTGCCCATCCACATGGATTTGTCGATGCGCTCGTCCGGCGAGACAAGAATGATGTCGTTGGGCTGGGGTTGCGGACTCAGGGAACCGCAATCGGCTGTAAAAAGAAGCGGAATCTTGGGATCGGCCGGGCGGCATACAAAGGAAGCCGGCCCCACGCGTTTGAGAACCAGGCAGGGGAGCACGGACAAAGCCCGTTCAAGGACCCGGACGATTCGACCTTCCTGGTTTTTGCCCCGACGGCCGGGCAGCACCGCCACGAGTACGGTGTCGTTGGGCCAGGCCTCCCCGAAGTTGTCCGGAGATACAAAAATATCCTTGCGCCGTTTGTCTTCGGGAAGGACAAACCCCACGCCGGAGCGTTGGACTTCGAGAACTCCCTTGGTCAGGGGCAGCTTGCCGACCAGCGCGAGCTGACGGCCCGAGCGGAGAAGTTTTCCCTGTTCCACCAAGCTGTTCAGAATGGATTTGAGTTTCTTTTTTTCGCTCTTGTCAGGGGAAAAAGCGATCATCACATCCTTGACCCTCAGGGGGCGGTTGGCCTCATGAAAGAGATCGAGGATTGATTTGGGGGAAATCTTGGTCAGGGGCTGACTGGATTTTTTCTTGTGTCGGGCCATGGGGCCTCCTGTGTTGGGAGAGGTACCTATATGGAAGCTCCTGCTAGGTTCAGGGGCCTGTTGTGCAATGAAAATTATTCATGCCGTAACGGTCCGGCGTGCTGGTCCCCTCCTGGGAACGCCGAGCGTCTGCTCGGCACTGCGTTTACTTAACGGCAGAAATGTGGGCAGATGATCCCGGGCAGACAGTATGGAGCTGTACCCTTTTGCTGTTGCTCCAAAGGCCGAGCAGACGCTCGGCATTCCCAGGAGAAGACGTTACCTCTTCACGAGTTTCTGCGCAAGCCAATCTGCGAACCATTGCGAGGTGTTGGCCCGGGCAATGAACGTAAGGCGGGTCTGGATTTCGAAGAGATCGGGGTAGTCCCAATCCCCAAGTTTGATGGCGTCTTTTGGCGTACACACAATCTGCGACGCTTTGGCTGCAAGGGCCTGCTGAACGATCTGCTCCTTGTCATCAGCTGTGAAAGCGTGATGATCCGGAAAGTATCGGACATCGGCCGGGGGATAGCCCAAGAGCGCCGTAACTGTGGTCCGGACACGTTCGGGATTGGCGATTCCTGTGAACAGAAAATAGGGTGCCTTATCAAGATGGCTGAGCGTTTTTTTCGTGCGGACATGAGAAAGCCCGGTAGGAACAAGTCGAACAAAAAAGATCGGGCATCCGAACTCTTTCAGCCGGGAATTAGCAGCGGGGAAAAGGCGGTCAAGAGATGAACCAGTCCCATTGACGACAAACGCATCGGCGCGTTTGAGCGCTTTTTTCCCTTCCCGCCACGAGCCTGCCGGGATGACCTTGTTCCAGCCCTGGAGCAGATCGTGTTCTGCCATCAGCACGATATTTATATCACGTTCGGCTGCCAGATGCTGGAATCCGTCATCCAGGATGAACAGATCGGGACAAAGTTCGGTTTCAGCCCATGGGCCGCTGCGAATGCGTTTGGGATCGACGACCACATCCGCGTGTTCGTGAGCCCTGGCCAGCATAAGGGGTTCGTCACCGGATTGATCCGGAGAGCTCCCGGGTATGACATGAAAGGGAAGGTGGGGCGGATGCCCATGATAGCCCCTGGTAAGAACGACAGGGTGAAGACCGGTGTGCTTGGTCCAGTCCAGAAGCCACGAAACCATGGGCGTCTTGCCGGTTCCTCCCCAGGAGATGTTGCCGATGGAGATGCAGGGGACATTGGGATGCCACGAAGGCACAAGGCCATGTTCGAAAGCCTTTGCACGTAAGCGCATTAGCCCCGCATAGGCATGGCCTACCGGAGCAACGAGCGGAGACAGAGTTGATTGCCATTTT
>CAYWJL010000330.1:0-3246 GCA_964458145.1 uncultured Desulfovibrionales bacterium
ATCTCGACCCACGCATTCAGGAAAAATTGCGCAATGCCACCCCGGAACAGCTCGATCTCTGGGCCGAACGGATTCTGGATGCTGCAACCATCGAGGACGTCATCAAGGACTGAGTCGGCATTCTCATAGATCAAACGCAAAACGCCCGCCGGGAGTGAATTCCGAGCGGGCGTTTTTGCGTTTCAAGCAGCAAAGACTTTTATCGGTCAATGCGGATGGTGCCGGAATCTGCTTTGAGAGCAGTGGAATTGGTTGGATAGATGTTGCAATGTCATAGACAAATCAGATCGATAGCGAGCCCAGGCATTCTGAAAAACGATTTGTCTTACATTTATGGCAGCGTGTATTCTTACTGATTATTCTGGCGATGTGATTTGGCCAGTATCCCTGTTGTACTCTCAACCAAGGAGAAGTCATGAAAAGAACGTTGCAGGCATTGAGCATGGGCATCATGTGTATGGTCGCCATGGTCATGGTGATGGGAAATTTTTGTCCGCAGGCTCATGCGGGAACAACGAACCTGCTCGAGAGCATCGGGGAGACCGGCGAAGTGCATATGGGCTTTCGGGAGGGGTCAGTGCCTTTCGGGTTCATCGATGCGCAGGGGAAGTGGGTCGGTTTCGGGCTGGATCTGGGCGCGGAAGTCGTCAAGGACCTTGAAAAGAAATTCGGCAAGAAGATCAAGCTGATCAAGCACCCCATGAATCCCAAAACCAGGATCACCATGGTTGCCAACGGCATGGTCGCCATGGGTATCGGTTCGACCACCATCACCCTGGCCCGTGAGGACGTGGTCGATTTCAGCCTGCCCTATTTTCTGACCGGGACGCGGCTGCTCGTTCCCAAAGACAGTCCCATCCAGGGCTTTCGTGATATCGGCGGGAAACGAGTGGGCATGGGCAGCGGCTCCACCGCCAACATCAAGGGGATGGATCGGGCCATTGCCGACGGTCTGGTCAAGCCTGCCTGCAAAAAGGTCCTGTTCGAAGAACACAACAAGGGATTTCTGGCCCTGCAGCAGGGTAAGATCGATGCCTATTTCACCGATGCCAGCCAGCTTGCCGGCATGCGGGCCAAGGCCAAGAATCCTCAGGACTGGAAGATCGTGGGTCGTTACCTGACCTATGAACCCTACGGCTTCATCCTTCCGAAGCATCAGGGCGACTGGAGGGATTTCGTGAACAAGTCCCTGATCCACATGATCAAGGACGGTCGGTTTGTGAGCTTGTACAACAAGTGGTTCGGTCCCAAGGGCGTTGTCCCCCTGCCCATGACCGAAGAATACAAGGTTCTTCTGAAGGCCTTGAGCTATCCTGAATAACGCATGATCCGCAATCTCCCGGGGTCGGGCACCCGGCTCCGGGAGATGAACCCTCAAGGGTGTCCTTATAGATTACGGATTCAACTATGCTGAATTATACGTTTGACTGGAGCGTTCTGTGGCGTCAGCCATACGGCGAGATGATGCTCCAGGGCATCCGTACCACGGTCACCCTTTCTCTGGCCGGATGGTGTCTTGCCGTGTTCGTGGGTGTGATCGTGGCGGGATTGCGAGGTTCCGGGAACCGGTGGATGCGGGGGCTGGGCCTGGCGTATGTTCTGGTGTTTCGGAACATCCCTTTTCTGGTGCAGCTCTTTTTTTGGTATTTTGCCGCGCCGCTTCTGCTTCCGGCGGATGCGCGTACATGGCTGTATGATACTGTTCCCGATTATGGTTATTGGTGCGGTATCGTCGGTCTCGGGCTGTACACGGCATCCAGGGTGGCCGAGCAATTCCGGTCGGGACTTCGCTCCATCCCTCAGGACCAGTATCGGGCCGCCTATGCCACAGGTCTGCGACCCAATCAGGTCTATCGGTATGTCATTCTCCCCTATGCATTCAGAATCATCATCCCTTCCTTTACCACCGAATTTCTGACCTGCTTCAAGAACTCCGCTCTGACCATGCCCATCGGGGTCATGGAAATCACGCACACGGCCTATTACATCGATTCCTTCACCTGGCACGGACTGGAAACGACCACTGCGGCCAGTCTCTGCTATCTGCTCATTGCCCAGATCATCGCCCTGATCATGTGGCAGGTGGAGAGCCGCACGCGCATCGCCGGCATGATAACGAGGGGGCATTGATATGGATCTGCATGTCATCATCGACAACATGGCCTATCTCATCGGAGGTCTGGCGCTGACCTTTGAGATCGCCGCTCTGGCCATAGGGGGCGGCCTGTGCTGGGGCATTCTTCTCGGCATGGGACGGCTTTCAAAAAACAGGCTCATCTACTACCCGGCCTGCGTGTATGTTCATTTTTTCCGGGGCATTCCCCTTATCCTGGTCATCTTCTGGATCTATTTTCTGCTTCCCCTTATCACGGGGAATTCTCTTGGGGAATTTGTCGCCGTGGTGATCTCCTTTACCCTGTACGAGGCCTCGTATTTTGCCGAGATCATCCGTTCGGGCATCCAATCCGTACCGGCAGGACAGGTCAATGCCGGGCTGGCCACGGGACTTAAGCCCCATCAGCTGGCTCTTCATGTGATTCTGCCCCAGGCCCTGCGGAACATGGTTCCTTCCCTGGTCAATCACGCAGTGGTCATTTTCCAGGATACCTCCCTGGCCTATGTCATCGGCCTGCGAGAGTTTTTGCGAAGGGTCAATCTGGTCGACGCCAGGGAGGCTAGGTCCGTTGAGCTCTATCTGTTTGCCGGGCTCGTGTATTTTGTCATCTGCTCGCTGGGGACCCTGGCGAGTCATAAACTGGAACACCGTCCCCAGACATGCGGGAGCAATTCGTGATCGAAATCAGCAATGTGAGCCTGTGGTACGCAGCGTACAAGGCCCTGGACAACATTTCCGTCTCCATGGCCAGGGGACAGACCATGGTCATCTGCGGACCCAGCGGTTCCGGAAAGAGCACCCTGCTCCGCTGCATCAACGGACTGGAAAGCTTCCAGCAGGGCAGCATCTCCGTGGACGGAGTCGGAGTCCAGGACCGGGCAACGGATATCTATGCCCTGCGATCCCGTATCGGCATGGTGTTTCAGCATTTTGAACTCTATCCCCACAAGCCCATTCTGGAAAATGTGGTGCTCGCGCCTGTGAAGGTCAAAGGGGCTCCGCGCAAAGAAGCCGAACACCGGGGACTTGCGCTGCTCGATCGTGTGGGCGTGGTTGATCAGGCCGGCAAATATCCGGCAGAACTTTCAGGGGGTCAGCAGCAGCGGGTATCCACCGCCCGGGCCCTGGCC
>CAYWJL010000331.1:0-3239 GCA_964458145.1 uncultured Desulfovibrionales bacterium
GGGTGTGCTTCTGAACGGCGAAATATGGAGCGGACGGTTAACGAATAAGAAAAAGGATGGAACGCTTTATACCGAAGAGGCAACGATTTCACCGGTGAAAGACATCAACGGGAAGATGGTTAATTATGTAGCCGTCAAGCGGGATATTACCGAGGAGATCAATCTGGAAGAGCAACTCCGTCAGTCACAGAAGATGGAATCCCTTGGCCAGCTGGTCGGTGGTGTGGCACACGATTTCAACAACCTGCTTCAGGTCATTAACGGGCAGGCCGAGATGGCACGGATCAAACTGTCGGCGAACAGCTCACCCGCCGACAGTATTAATGAAATCTGCAAGGCCAGTGAAGATGCTAAAAATCTCGTTCAGCAACTGTTGATATTCAGTCGGCAGCAGGTGATCGATCCAACGAATCTGGACTTAAATAAAGAAATTGAGAGCACTCAGAGAATGCTCAGCCTGATAATCGGAGAGCATATTCAGTTTACGTTTCTTGCCGAAAAAGGGTTGGGTCAGATTTTTGCGGATAAGGGTCAGATTCACCAGGTGCTGATGAACCTCTGTATGAATGCGCGCGATGCCATGCCCGACGGCGGAAGGCTGACTCTCAAGACACAAGGTGTATCGATTGAGTCGGATGACCTAAAAAGCCAGACGTGGGCTCGTCCGGGTCGCTACATTTTGCTCAGCGTTACGGATACAGGTTGTGGCATGGATAAAGCGATCCGCGGAAAAATCTTTGACCCGTTTTTCACCACCAAAGAGGTGGGCAAAGGAACCGGGCTGGGACTTTCCACCGTGTATGGCATCGTCAAACAAAACAAAGGACATATCGCCGTTTACAGCGAGCCGGGCGAAGGAACCACCTTCAACATCTATCTGCCCATGAGCGACCCGTTTTCAGCCAGCACTACCGATATACTCGTTGATGCCCCCCAGCCTGCCGGAGATGGTACCGAAACGATACTTGTGGCGGAAGATGATGCGATGATTTTAGACTTAGCAACCGAAATCCTGAACAATGCCGGCTATACCATCTTGACCGCGATCGACGGACTCGAGGCCGTGCGCGTGTTCGAAAAACACGCTGATGAAATAGACCTGGTAATGATGGATGGCATGATGCCCCGCATGAACGGCAAAGAGGCTATGAAAAAAATCCTGAAAAAATGCCCTGCACAACGCTATCTGTTCGTCACCGGCTATGATCCGGATATAGAGCAAAAAGAGGGCAAGAGTCACCTGCTGAGCAAACCGTATCGTTTCGAAGAACTCCTGCGTAAAACCCGTGAGGTGCTGGATGCGTGATAAGATTGGTTGCATACATAGTGAGTACCTATCCGCAGGTCGTCTCTTTATGCATCCATACTGTCCCGGATGGTTCCAGCCCTTGAGACAGATCTCCCACGGCCTTTTGGTACGCGCCCCGGGCATACAGAAGATCCCCTCGTTCACAATTGCAGGATGCACAGCCGGGAGAAAGATCGATCATTCTGTCCAGGGCCTTGAGTGCATAGTCTTCACGGTGCAGGGCACCGGCAATTTTCACTTCCAGGGCCAGAGCCTTCAATGCGACAGCCGTGTTCCCCCCGGCACTTACTACGGCCCGCCGGGCATGACGCGCAGAAAAAAAGAGAGACCTTAAAGGTAGGTACGTTCGCCGATCTGGTCCTGTTCTGAACATCGGGAGGTACGACTCTGCCAAGCAGCCTGGGAATGATCCATCCCACAAGAACCCCCTGCCCCAACACAAAATAGCCAAACCAGTACCGAAGATATCCTGCGATACATCCCACCAGCAAAGCCACAACCGCCCCGCTGAGCAGCCACCGTCATTCAGCCTTCATGTTCTACCATCCCCGGGTACGCGTTACCGCCATCCATTGTCAGTCGACCATCTCTATGAACGATGCTCAGAATATATGGATACGCACGAATTCTTTTCGAGCTTGATGGTAGCCTTTGCCCCTTCTTCTGTCTAATAATAGATACACAAAACGGCGGCATCACGAGTGCGATGCCGCCGTTTTGCGTATCTTTCACTGGGCTATTTGCCTACACCACCCAGTCATCCCCTTCCTCGATGGGGGTGAACCCGCGGCGCATGGTGTTTTCCGTGACTACCCTCGGGTCCATGAACTGGATCAGGTAGTCGGGGCCGCCGGTCTTGGAGCCGATGCCGGACATGTTGAAGCCGCCAAAGGACTGGCGTTCCACGATGGCTCCGGTGGAACCCCGGTTGAGGTACAGGTTGCCGACCCTGAAGTCCTTGCGGGCCTTTTCCAGATTCTTGGGGCTTCTGGTGAACACCGCACCGGTCAGGGCATAATCCGTGGCATTGGCCCATTCGATGGCCTGATCGAAATCCTTGACCTTCATCACGGCCAGGACCGGGCCGAAGATCTCTTCCCGGGCGGTCGTGTGTTCGGGACGGATGTTTTCGACAATGGTCAGGGGTGCGTAGTAGCCGGGCACATCGATATCGTCACGGCAGACCAGAACCTTGCCTTCCTGTTTGGCGATCTCGATACACTTGGTGATTTTCTCCAGAGCCTCATCGCTCACGACCGGGCCCATGTAGTTGGCCGGATCTTCGGCTGGTCCGATGGCCAGAGACAGTGCCGCTTCCTTGAGCCTGCGAACGAACTTGTCGTAGATGGGCTCGAGCACGATGACCCGCGAACAGGCCGAACATTTCTGGCCCTGATAGGCAAAGGCCGAGTAGATGATGGCATGAACCGCCTCGTCGAGATCGGCGTCATCGTCCACGATGATGGCGTTCTTGCCTCCGAGTTCGGCCACGACCTTCTTGATCTGCTTCTGCCCTTCCTGGACCTTGGCCGCCTTTTCGATGATCCGCAGACCCACGGGCTTGGACCCGGTAAATGCGACCATGGACAGGGTGGGCTGCTCGACCAGGTAATCGCCCATCACGCTGCTGCGACCGGGCACGAAATTGAACACGCCGTCAGGCACCCCGGCCTCGCGAAGAACCCGGGAGATAGTGCTGCCGATCATGGACGATGGGCCGGCAGGCTTGTACAGCACGCAATTTCCCGTGACCAGGGCTGCCGTGGTCATGCCTATACTGATGGCAAAAGGAAAATTCCAGGGGCCTATGACAGCAGCGATCCCCTTGCCCTGATAGAAATAGTCGTTCACTTCGCCGGGAGCGTTGCCCATTCTTCTGGGAGACCCGAGACGGAGCATCTCTCTGGCGTAATATTCCATGAAATCGATT
>CAYWJL010000332.1:0-3212 GCA_964458145.1 uncultured Desulfovibrionales bacterium
TCCATCGACCCCGCCCGGCTGGCCGATATTCTCATCTCCCTGGCCTGACCATCACACCCATCCGCTACCGGACAGCGTGGACAAACCGGTCCCTCCCGCCGAGATCTCTCACGATCCTGCAACTGCTCCAGGCAGCGAAAAGCTCACGAACCTGCCCCCCCTGCAGCCACCCCATCTCCGCCCACAACGACCCGCCCGGCCTGAGCACAGCCCGAGCCTGTCCCTCGATGGCCCGGAAACAATCCAGCCCGTCCTTGCCGGCCACCAGAGCCTGTCTGGGCTCATACCCGGCCACCTCGAAACTGAGATCCTGGTATTCGGCTTCGGTAACATAGGGAGGGTTGGAGATGACCAGATCCAGGCACGACGGCGGGAAGGGTGTCAAAAAATCGGCGCGAACCAACGTCACACGATCAAGAACGCCATGGCGACGGGCATTGGCCCGGGCCACCAGCAGCGCACCGGGTTCAATATCCACGGCAAAGCCTGCGGCACGAGGAAAAAGATGGGCCAGGGTCACGGCCAGAACCCCGCTGCCGGTGCCCAGATCCGCGAACACCAGAGCACGGTCGGCGTCCCATTGGCGGGACACATGCTCGATCATCTCTTCGGTTTCAGGCCTGGGGATGAGCACTTGGCTGTCCACCTGAAAATCGAGACCGTAGAATTCCTTGTTTCCCACGAGATAGGCCACGGGCTCTCCCAACCCACGCCTGGCAATGAGAGCGTCGAAGACCCGGCATAAATCCGCGGTGACATCTCTTTCCGGCCCGAGCAGAAGGTCCAAACGCGAAATGCCCAGAACCTTGGCAAGAAGGATCTGGGCCGAGAGACGGGGGGAATCGACGCCGTGGCGTGCAAGGATAATTTCGGCCTGACGCTGGATCTCCAGAACGGTGGGCATGGACTATGCCTGAACGTCCTGTTGCATGGCCTGTGTCTGGTGGTGGCGTATAAGCGGGTCGACCACGTCGTCGAGGTTGCCTTGCATGACGTGATCGAGATTGTACAGAGTCAGGTTGATCCTGTGATCGGTCACCCTGCCCTGGGGAAAATTATAGGTTCGGATACGTTCGGACCGGTCACCGCTGCCGACCTGAGATTTGCGCTGGGCATTGTACTGGCTTTGCTGCTCGTCCTGAGCCTTCTGGAAGAGCCTCGCCCGAAGCACGGTCATGGCCTTGGCCTTGTTCTTGATCTGGGATTTCTGATCCTGACAGGTGACCACCAGCCCCGTGGGAATATGGGTGAGGCGAACGGCCGAGTCGGTGGTGTTGACGCACTGACCGCCGGGCCCCGAAGCCCTGTACACATCGATGCGCAAATCTTCCTGACGGATATCTACCTCAACCTCTTCGGCTTCGGGAAGCACCGCCACGGTCACTGCCGAGGTGTGAACACGTCCCTGGGATTCAGTGGCAGGTACCCGCTGAACCCGATGGGTGCCCGATTCGAATTTGAGGCGACTGTAGACCTGCTTGCCGGTGATGGAGGCAACCACCTCCTTGAACCCGCCGGTTCCGGTCTCGTTGGCATCCATGAGCTCGACTTTCCAGCCCATGATTTCAGCGTACCTGTTGTACATCCTGAAGAGATCCGCCGCGAACAGCGCAGCCTCTTCCCCTCCGGTTCCGGCCCTGATTTCGAGGATGATGTTCTTTGAATCCAGAGGATCCTTGGGAGTCAGAAGCAACTGGAGTTTTTCCTCCAGGGCGGCCTTCTGCTCCTCGAGTTCATCACGTTCCAGAGTCGCCAGCTCCCTGATTTCGGGATCGGAGTCCTTGAGCATCTCACTGTTTTCGGCCATCTGCTCGAGATTGGTCTTAAAATCACCGAAAACCGCAACGATTTCGGAGAGGTCGGCGTGCCGCTTGGTCAGCTTGGCGTAGCGCTCCTTGTCGTTGAAGATTTCGGGAGAACTGAGCTCTCGCTCGATCTCCCTGAATTTTCGTTCTATGTCTTCGAGCTTACCGAACATGTGAAAGCCTGCGTTGCAACCATATGCCAGATCCAGAGCTCCGATGCGTACCGGAACCCTGGATCTGACCATGTTGAAAAAAACCGTCTTGAACAACCGGAACAGCAGCCGGCAAAACGCCGAAAACCTCGACTACTTGGCGTCCTTGTTGACAAACTTTGCGTATTTTTTGCGGAAACGGTCAATACGCCCGGCAGTATCGATGAACTTGTGTTCACCCGTGAAAAAGGGATGACAATGCGAACAGATTTCAACTTCGATGGATTCGCCCACGGTGGACCGGGGATCGAATTCGAAACCGCAATGACAACGGACCTTTGTATTATACGTCTTGGGATGGATTTTTTCTTTCATATTTACCTCCGTTATTCTAGGAAACGGGGTTACTAGCCCATACACTCGGGATTGGCAAGCAAAAAAACTCGCCGCAACAAATAGGGCCAAAAAAAAGGGGGAATACGGGTACAAAAGGGGCAATCCTTGCAATCGCGCACCCACTACCAGAGATAGAACGCGAACACAGGAGAAGAAGGGGTGCCATGACCTCTTTGCGCACCAGCATCTCTGCTCATGAGGTGACGAGATCGCAGGGACGGCAACAAAAACAGCTAGCCCAGCCAGGACGCCACGGATTCCAAGCCAGGTTTGGCTTAAAAGAGTCCCTTGGAAAGATTGAGAGAAATATTGAAGGCTACCGAGAAGAGGTGGTGGATGAAATCGACATATTCCACAGCGATATTGTCCGGAACATCGATGCGCACCGGAGCGAAATTGACAATCCCCTTGACGCCGGCTTCCACGAGATAGTTGGCAGCCCGCTGAGCCCGCTTGGGCGGCGTGGTGATGACGCCGATCTCCACATCGAGTTCCTGGGCCAGTTCCTGCAGTCTCTTGGAACTGTACACCTCGAGACCGGCCACTTCCTCGCCGATCTTGAACGGATCGCAATCAAAGGCCCCCACGAGCATGAACCCGCGTTTTCGCAGGATCTTGTGACGCAGCAGAGCTCTGCCCAGGTTACCGACGCCCACGAGGGCCACGTTCCAGACCCGATCGATCCCCAGAGATTGCTTGATGGCCGTAAGGAGGTCCTGGACATAGTAGCCCACCCCTCGGACACCGAATTCACCGAAATAGGCAAGGTCCTTGCGAATTTGTGAAGGGTTGACCCCGCAAGCCCGCGCCAGTCCCTCGGAGGAGCAAAGAATCAATTGTCTCTGCTGCAGCATTTGCA